>JBOGKI010000564.1:0-3304 GCA_050745605.1 Terriglobia bacterium
GCCTCGGAGGGAACTGCGACCTTCGCAATCGGTGAAGACCAACAACCCGTCAGTTGCCGCTGCCGCGTGATCTACTCGGTGGATGGCCGCGGGATTGGAGTTGAATTCCTCGACCTCAGTGATGAATCCCGCCGTGTTTTGAAGAAATTTGTAGCCGGCTCCAATTAAACCTTGTCATTCTGCTTCCTCGCATCATAATGTTGGAGAGGAGTGATGAGGATAACCAAAGCTATTTCATTCTGGGCGGGCACGTTCCTAATAGCGGCCTGTCTGCCCGGCCTCAGTGGAGTAGCCTTGGGTAAGGTTCTGACGGCTCAGGGCAGCCAAACGGCTCACCTGGCCCCTCAAGCCGCGACTCAATCTACCAATCCCACGCCTCCCGCCACTCCGCCCGCAGAAGCCAATGCCAGCGACGCCACCCCTTCCTCTTCCAATATCACTGCATTGAAGCCGGAACAAACCCGGGCGGTACTGGACAAGCTCTTCCTTGCCGAGTCTAGGATTAAGGACCTGCTGGCTACACTACAAACCACATCATGGAAGATCACCGATGCCGAGCGTCAGAAAATTGATCAGTCAATCGGCGCCGCCCAGCAGAAAGTCCAAGACCTCGAAAAGTGGCGTTACCAGTTTTATTACCACCTGAAGAATCTCGAGGATCGACAAAACACGGAGGCTGCGATCCGCAGTTTAGAGCCCGTTGCAGCTTCGCTGGGCGCGGCAATGGACCAATATCAAGGCGCAACACAAGGCAGCCAGTTTCAGCAGGCGTCCCAGGCCCTGGCCGGTGTTGCGGACCAACTGAACCCGCATGTTGCAGTCCCCGAAGCAAGTCAGAAAGCAGCGCCTTCACCGGCGCCTGCGGCCGCGGTTGCGGAACCTGCTGCGCAGCCGGCTCCGCAAACTGCCGTTCCATCTCCTCCCGCCTCGAAACCGGCAGAGACCACCCAAGCCGCGCCTCCCCCGCCTTCCACTGCCACCACGGTGACGCCCGAACAGGACAAGGCCGCGTTGGACAAGCTCTTCCTTGCCGAGTCCAGGATCAAGGATCTGCTGAGTACGTTGCAAACGACGTCGTGGAAGATGACGGACACCGGGCGCCAGGAGATCGATCAGTCCATCAGCTCGGCCCAGCAGAAGATTCAGGACCTTGAGCGATGGCGCTACCAGTGCTATTACCACCTCGACGATCTCGCGGATGCCCAGAAAACACAGGCGGGCATCGAGAGCTTGCAGCCGGGGGTCGCTGCCATCGGCACTTCTGCGGGCCAATATCAGGGTGCGGCCACGGCGGCCCAGTTTCAGCAGGCATCTCAGGAATTGGCCAGCCTTGAGGGTCAACTCCAGCCCTATGTTTCGGAAATGGAAGCGCGCATGAAGGCGCCGGGCGGGGGACCGGCTCTTGAGACTGAAGTGATCAAGGCGCTGCCCAATATCAAGCCTTTGAACTCCATAGTCACGCAACCGCCTCCGCTCAGCGCCGCGCAGGTGAAGCAATTGCTCTACAGAGTTTATGTTGCAGCTTTTCGAATTAAGGATTTGCTAAGCCAGGAACAACCCGAAAAATGGAAGGCGCCGTCGGCAGCGGTAAATGCCTTCAACGCTTCGCGCCGCGATCTCCTGAAGAATCTCGCGACGCTGGAGCATTGGAGAGAACGCCTCTCGGAGCGCCCCGCTGACCTGAATTCGGGCTTTCAAACCTATGTGTCGATTGACCACCTCCTGGAGCCGCTGGAAGGTGTGACGCTGCGAGTGGCGCGCTACCAGAGCCCCCGGATAGCGGCGAATTATCAGAAGACCACCAGCGATCTGCGCACCCAGCAGGATGACCTGCTCCCCTACCTGACCTTTCTTTTCAGAAATCACGATCAAGCCGTCCAGATGTATCAAACCGATCTGGTGAATTGCCAGAACACGCTGGGCTTCGCCATGCACGGCCTTCGACCCCAGGCCACTCTCATGAAGAATGTCCTGCCGCAGTTTCAAGGCCGGAATGTTCGCAAGCATCAGCCCGCGGAAAAGGCGTCAACGGCGAAAACCGGAACCGCGAAGAAGAGGACCTCTTCCCACCAGACGCGGAGGAAACGCCATCATCGCGCCACGCACTCCGCCGCCCCGGCCTCGGGGCACTAGTGTCCTGTCACAGCTAACTTTTTAGCATTAAACCCGCGCTGTAGCGGCGCTCTACGAGCGCCGAAGTCGTTGAAAAAGATCGGCGGTCACAGACCGCCGCTACAGAAGCGCCTCAAAATCACTGTCAAGAATTAGCTGTGACATGACACGGGAGCCTGGATGAAGATTCCGTCGCCTTGTCTGTAGCGCCGGCGCCCGCGCCAGCATACATCGGCGCTGCGGACCGCGCTGCCCATGGCCGGGTTTTGCAAGGCGAGACTCGGCGCTGCTTCCAGTCTGAAAAGAGCAATGGAGTCTGGCGGCGGATTTTTCAGGCTTGCGCTCTTGAGGTTCTGACCATGACCAGCTTCGGTTTTGCGGTTCTGGTATTTCTGAGTTTTGCGGCTCCATTGCCGTTTCTGGCGTGGCTGGATCGTGTCCCGCGAGAGCGGGACCAGCCAGCATCAAAGCCACGGGAGACGCGCTGATGTACGCCGGTCACTTTGCGGCGGGATTGGCCATCAAGGCCCGCAAGCCAGACGCGCCCACCGCAGGACTCGTAGCGGGGGCGGTGTTCCTCGATCTCTTGTTCGCGGTGTTCGTTATGACGGGCGTCGAGCGCGTGCACATGACGCCGGGGATTTCACCCGGATTTGTCCTGGACGATATCGATTGGTCCCATTCGCTCCTGATGGCGCTCGTCTGGTCAATCCTGTTCGGAGTGGCGTATCGCAACCGCGACTGGAGTGTACGCTTGGCGCTGGGTTGCGCCGTCTTTTCACACTTTGTGCTGGATTTTCTCATGCACCCGCCGGATCTCGCCTTGTGGCCTGGCGCGCGCATTCATCTGGGGCTGGGCATTTGGCGGCGTTGGCCGCACGGCGCGTGGTTCTTTGAATTGGCGTTCATCGCGGCGTGCCTGGCGTATTACTTCCGGCGGTCAAGGGTGCAAAGAACGTTCGGCTACCGTGCCGGCTGGGTATGCGCGGTGGTGATCGTACTCCACGTGCTCGATTCTCCGTGGTTCTCGCCCGTGAAGTGAGCGCAAAGCCACCATCAGGCAATTCCGCGCCGTGACTATCCGCTACTGGTGTAGTGTCCAGTAATTGGGTGGACAATGTAGCGCCGCCGTCCCGGCGGCATTTGCCGGCAAAGCCCGCCCTGAGCGAAGCGAAGGGATGCCGGCGCTACG
>JBOGKI010000565.1:0-3293 GCA_050745605.1 Terriglobia bacterium
TCAAAGGGTTCGGCGCTCATAGAGCGCCGCTACAGTGCGAGTCTGATGGTAAAAAGTTAGCTGTGACATGACACTAGTATTCTTAATTTTGCGCCGCGTCAGGGAATGGCTTCCAGCCGCTCAGGACAGTTCAGCCAAGCCAATGCTGTTGAGTTCCCGCCATGCCGCACCCATGCCAACGGCCGGCATAAATATGCCACGCGCGACTCGTGGATTTTACTTGATTTCTGTCGTTAACCTGTGTATGACTATGGCTTACGGTACGCAGTTAACTTTTCCATCCGGCCGCACGTCACCCCCTCGCACGGCCCCTTCTGGTCAGAACGGAAAGCCATGCCATGCTGCATCCACGCGCTCGGCGACATAGCGGAAACTGTGTGCTTTTCAAAGCCCGCGATCTATCTTCCGGGAGCCATCCAAGAGCCGGCGGGTCTGGAAAGCGAAGCACGATGCTGCAAGGTGGGAGGAAACCACCAATCTGCAAAAGGATTGTTTAAGCAAACCCATAAGTTGCTGATAGCAAACATAAATTATAGCCAAAACAAATCCAAACCCAAAAATCAAACCCACGGGAAGGCCGACAACGCTTTTATTATCAGACACTTGTGGTTATTTCTGGAACAAATCATGGCAAGTTATTAAATACAAATGGCTTATGTACATAATTTGGCTTTGCTCCGGCGCTTTAGGCGCTAAAAATGCCAATTGCGCGTTGACCATGCGCGAATTGACGAAAGGTCGCAACGCAAGGCAACCTCTTGCAGATGCTGTATACTGAACCGCGCTCGAAGAAGACCATGAACTATCAAACGCTGACGATCAAACTCGACGGTGAGATCGCAACTCTCACCTTCAATCGCCCTGACAAACGCAATGCCATGTCGCCGGAAATGATCCGCGAATTGATGGAGGCGTTGGACGAGGTGGAATCGGGCCCGGCAAAGGTGCTGATCCTGACCGGGGCCGGAAGAGCGTTTTCAGCGGGAATGGACCTTGCGGCGCTGCGCGCGCTGGCATCCGCGACTGCCGCTGAGGAGTCTGCGCGCCTGAGCCGGGAGGATTCCCGGCGCATCGCCGCCATGTTCCGACGCATTTTCGATTTCCCCAAAGTGACCATCGCGGCGGTGAACGGCCCGGCCATCGCCGGCGGTTGCGGCATCGCCACCTTCTGCGATTTCACCCTGGCCTCGCCGGAAGCAAAGTTTGGCTACACCGAAGTTCGCATCGGATTCATGCCGGCGCTGGTTTCCGTTTTCCTGATCCGCCAGATTGGCGAGAAGCGTGCCCGCGATCTTCTGCTCACGGGCCGCCTTATTGATGCCGAGGAAGCGCACCGGGCGGGCATGGTGAATGAAGTTGTCCCGGCGGAACACCTTCTCGAGCGCGCGCGGGAGTTGGCCACGCAGCTCCTTGAGGTCAGCCCCACGAGTCTTGTTCACACCAAGCAACTGCTGCGCGATTTCAACCGCGCGGAGCTCGATCGGGAGTTGGAGGTGGCAATCCGCGCCAACGCCGGCATTCGCGCCACCGCCGATTTCCGCGAAGGACTGTCCTCATTCCTCGAAAAGCGCAAGCCGGCGTGGACGGGACAGTGAATGGTCAATGGATATTTGCTGTAGCGGCGCTCTATGAGCGCCGAAAACGATGCGGAATCAACTACGGCGGTCACAGACCGCCGCTACAGAAACCAACCGAGTCAATACCAAAAAAGCGTCTCACTTGTCTCACGGGGTTAATCCGGGTCTGCTATGCTCGAATGCTGTAGCGGCGCTCTATGAGCGCCGAAAACGATGTGGAATCAACAACGGCGGTCACAGACCGCCGCTACAGAAGCCAAGCTGCGGCCGTACCCCAGTTCCCGTAAAATTGATTTTTTGCCGGCTTGTCCGCTAGAATCGAAATGAACAACGGGGCAACGCCGATGAAAAAGGAGAATGCTTTGGCAAGGAAGCTTCTGAAGTACACGAGTGTGCTGGCGGGGCTATGGGCCGTATCTTTCGCGACCTACGCCGCACAACAAAGGCACGCGGCGCGGCGCGGGGTGGACAAAGCGAGCCTGCAGGATACGGTGACGCACTTCATCCGCGAAAAGTTTGGACTGCCGGACACGGTGAAGATGACTCCCGAACCGCTTGAGGATTCCCCGGACCCCGAGTTTTACCAGGGCGTCATTCAGGTTGACAACGGAAAGGCTGTGAAGCCTCAGCCTATCAGCGTTTCGAAAAACGGGCGTTATGTAGCCCTGGGCCATCTGTATTCCCTGGGAGCGGATACGAGCGACGACATCATTCAAACCATTCGCCAGACCTTTCATATCCCTCCGGCCATGGTCATCAGCGTTGGCCCGTTCAGGCCATCCCCCATTTCTTCTTTCTACATCACCACCATCACCGGGGACACGAACGGCAAAAAGCAAAGTACGGATTTCTTCGTCTCCAAAGACAAGCACTATCTTCTGCTCGGCGCTGTTTACACGGTTATGAGCCGCAGCGAAATCCTGCATATCATCAACACTCATGATCAGCCTTATTCGGGCGGTTCGGACGCTCCGGTTACCATCGTGGAATACGCGGACCTGGAGTGCCCAGCCTGCGCGCGCGTCCAAGCGTTCCTGGAGGGTCAACTCGTACCGAAATATGGCAATAAAGTCAGGCTGATTTACAAGGAATTTCCGCTGCCCATGCACGATTGGTCCCGCCAGGCGGCTATCGCCAACGAGTGTGCTTTCCAAAGTCAGCCCTCGGTCTTTGCCAAGTACCGCACCCTGATTTTCTCGCATCAGACGGAGATTAACGTGGCCAACGTCCGGGAGAAGCTGTTGGATTACGGCGAGCAGGTGGGATTGAACCGGCTGAAGCTGGCGGCCTGCCTTGATTCGAAGGCTTCATTGCCCCGGGTGGAAAGTGGGATGCGCGAGGGGCAGAAGCTCGAGGTGGCCAGCACTCCCACCTTTTTCATCAACGGCCAGATGGTGGTGGGGCCTGGGAACCCGCAAACCTTTTACAACTTGATTGACGAGGACTTGCGGCACGATAAGCAGGTGGCGCGGCGGTAGCGGAGGTTGCTTTCGAAAGCAGAGACCAGAGACGAGAGTCAAGAAAAAGCCTTCAGCATTCAGCGCTCAGCAAACCGCGTCTAAAAGGCGTAGCGGGCGCTGGCATTGCTCTGCTGAAGGCTGATAGCTGACAGCTTGTTTGGTTTGTGATCCCGTCCCTAAATACAAACGCACGAAGTCAGGTGACATTAGCTGTAGCGGCGGTCTATGACCGCCGGTCTGGACGGCGGTCATAGAC
>JBOGKI010000566.1:0-3271 GCA_050745605.1 Terriglobia bacterium
GTGAAACCTGTCGGAGAGCCGGATGCGGGAAATCCGCACGTCCGGTTCGATGAGCGGGGATGGGAGACGGGGCGCCGTTCGCGGAGCCACCGCGCTCATCCTCGACTCTACTGAAGGCTAATTCGAGGACGGGAAGGCTCGCTCCTAGCCTTAACTGAACCGCATTGTCTCTAATTGACTAAATTCAGCGGGCAAAATACAATACTAAAAGGACTTGTGGAGCTGCCTCCCGTCGTGTGCCTCCGGAGGATGTGAGTCCGTGATCGAACATGTTTGACCAACTTCAGGAAAAATTCCAGACGGTCTTTAAGAATCTGCGGATTCAGGGCGTCCTCACCGAAGAGGTGGTGGATGAGACGCTGCGCGAGGTTCGTCTGGCGTTGCTGGAGGCCGACGTAAACTTCAACGTCGTCAAGGAGCTGCTGGACCGGGTTCGCGTAAAGGCCCTGGACCAGGAGGTCCGCTCGTCCCTTTCGCCCGCCCAGGAAGTGATCCGCATTGTCCGGGACGAGTTGATCGAAATTCTGGGCCAGAAAGAATCGCTGCTGACTTTCTCCAAGGAATACCCCACGGTTTTCCTGATGGTGGGCTTGCAAGGCTCCGGCAAAACCACTTCCTCCGGCAAGCTGGCAAAGTGGCTAGCCGGCCGCAAGAAGCGGCCCATGCTGGTTTCGACCGACGTTTACCGCCCGGCGGCGCGCGAACAACTGGCCATCATCGCCCAGGAGATTGATGTGCCAATCTTCCCTGGCGAAGGCATGAATTCGCCGATTGAGCTGGCGATGGCCGCGCGCAAAGACGCCGCCGACCGCGGCAATGATGTTCTGATCGTCGATACCGCCGGACGCCTGCACATTGACGAGCGACTGATGCAGGAAGTGAGCGAGCTGCGCACCCGCTTGCGTCCCAGCGAAGTGCTGTTCGTGGCGGACGCCATGATCGGCCAGGACGCCGTGCGCAGCGCCCAGGAATTCCACGAGCGGCTTGGAACCACGGGCGTCATCCTGACCAAGATGGACGGCGACGCTCGCGGCGGCGCCGCCATTTCCATTCATCATGTCACGGGCCAGCCCGTCAAGTTTCTGGGCTCGGGCGAAAAGTACGACGCGCTCGAGGTTTTCTATCCGGAGCGCATCGTTTCCCGCATCCTGGGTATGGGCGATATGCTCTCGCTCATTGAGAAGGCCGAGCAGTCGATTGACAAGCAGAAGGCGATGGAAGTTCATCGCAAACTGCAGACGGACAGTTTTTCGCTCGCTGATTTCCGCGATCAGATCCGCCAGATGAAGAAGATGGGATCACTCGACGAGATGCTGGGAATGATGCCCAAAGTCGGCATGTTCAAGAACGCCTCCAAAGCCCATGTGGATGACAAAGAGCTCACTTATCTTGTCGCTATGATTGATTCCATGACGCCGCGCGAACGTGAAAATCATGAGTTGATCAACGGCAAGCGCCGTAAGCGCATCGCCAAGGGCAGCGGCACCAGCGTCCAGCAAGTCAACCAGTTGCTAAAGCAATATGTTCAAGCGCGCAAGCTGATGAAGACCATGAGCAAGAGTTTCTGGGGACGCCAGATCAATCGCATGAAGCTTCCAGCGGGATTGACGGGCGCAAATTCCTGAACGTGCAGGATGCCGCGCGAACGGTGAACAGCGGAGCCGGACCCGAACCCATCAGGGTCTTGGCGCGAACGGCGGAAAAACCAACGGTACCGCGAAAGCCGCTCGCGGCGTTGCCAAAATACCGATTCGAAGGGGGTTCGATTGCTGAGAATACGTTTAGCAAGGTCTGGAGCGAAGAAGAAGCCCAGTTACCGGGTTGTGGTGATAGAGAGCGAAAAAGCCCGCAACGGCCGTTTCGTCGAAATTCTGGGGTCGTACAATCCACGTCACCAACCACCTGAGGTGAATCTGAAGCGCGAGCGCGTCGCTTATTGGATTGGCGTCGGCGCCCAGCCCTCGGAAACCGTGCGCAGCCTGCTCAAGAAGGCGCCGGAAGCGCCGGCCGGGGCTTAGTCCGGGCGCCGCGGGCCCTGGCGAGAGCGAGCTCTCCAAGTTTTCTTTCGGAATGATGCCGCAGTTTGTTGTCGATTCCGGACGGTTCGAAACCAGGGGAGGGCCAGATGAAGGAGCTGATCGAAGCCATCGCCAAGGCGCTTGTTGACAATCCTGACCAGGTACAAGTCCGGACTGTTGAAGGAGAGCAGGTCACCGTGCTGGAGCTTCGTGTCCATCCCACCGACCTCGGCAAGGTGATCGGTAAGCAAGGACGCACCGCGCGCTCCATCCGCACCATTCTCGGGGCGGCCGGCATGAAGCTCAAAAAGCGGTTTACTCTTGAAATCCTGGAATAGAAGAAAGCTGTCAGCATTCAGCCATCAGCCGTTAGCAAGAGCAACAGACCGCCGGCTGAGTGCTGGTTGCTTCCTTTCGATCCCGGTCTCTGCTACGTTCTCGAAAGCCGCCCGCGGGGACGGAACCTGAAGAATCGCGGGTGCGACGCCGTGGACTCCGGTAACAATGAATGGTTTGCCGCCATTGCGCGTGTAGTAAAGCCGCAAGGCCGGCGCGGTGAGGTTACGGCAGAGATTCTGACGGATTTTCCGGGCCGGTTTCAGGCCTTGAAGGAAGCGTTCCTTGAAAACCCTGGAAGCGGCCCAAGACCGGTTCGAATCGAAAGCGCCTGGCCTCACAAAGGCCGCGTGGTTTTGAAGTTTTCCGGTGTTGAAAGCATCGATCAGGCGGAGGGTCTGCGCGGCCTCCACGTCCTGATCCCAAAATCGCAACGGGCGCCGCTTCCCTCCTCTTCCTATTACATTTCGGAGCTTATTGGTTGCCGCGTCGTAACCTGTGAAGATGGACGGGAACGTGACATCGGCACGGTGACGGGGGTGGAAGGAACCGGCGGATCGCAACGCCTCGAGGTTGAGCGGCTGGGTCCCGGGGGCGGCGAGTTGCTCATCCCGCTGGTCCAGGAAATCTGCACCCGGATTGACACTGCGGCCAGAGTGATCGTGATTGATCCGCCGCAGGATTTGCTGGATCTGAACCGACCGTAGCCACGGTACGGTTGGTGTGCCGCGGGTTCTTGCGAAGCGCCGGTTTTCGACTTCCGTACTGTAGCTGTAGCGGCGCTCTGTGAGCGCCGAAGTTCGGGGCAGCGCGGCCTTCGGCCGCAAGCAAAACCGCTGTCATGCTGAGCGGAGCGAAGCATCTGCTTGTCATGGGCCGGCCTCTGAAAAGAGAAGATTCTTCGCTCCGCTCAGAAT
>JBOGKI010000567.1:0-3268 GCA_050745605.1 Terriglobia bacterium
CACGACTTCACTTTCGAGGCCTGCTCAGGCTTCACGCGTGTTACGGCCTGCGGGGTCGCTCAGCCACCCAAGGTGGCCTTTGTCACAAGGCTTCGACCTGACCCGTTACCAGGCCAAGCCGCTTGTCCGCTACCAGACTTACCGACAACTATCTGGGTGGGACTTTCACCCACCGGTGATCTGCGCCGTTGGGGCGCACTGAATAATCCGGGCTAAGGGGATGGAATGGTTGCTTGAGCCTGGTTGGAGTACGCGCTCTGCGTGCCCTGGTTATCTTGCGCGCTGGTTACGTAATAGTAGGTAACGCCGGCTTCCACCTCGTTATCCGTATAGGCGGTTGCCGTAATCAGAGCCGTATTGATTTGGGTGTAGGGTCCGTTCGCCGCCGGGGACCGGAAAACGTTGTAGCCAGCAATGTTTTGAGAAGAACTTGGCGACCAGGATAGGGTGACGAAGTGGGCGTTCACTCCCGTTCCGGAGAGTGCTATTGCCAGGGGAGAATTGGCTGCGCTGCTGACCACGGAAACGCTGCCGCTGGCATTACCATCCGATGTGGGGGCGAAAGTTACGTTGAATCCCGTGTTGTGGTTCGGCCCAAGAGTCAATGGCAGATTGAGCCCGCTGATGCTGAAGGCAGCGCCGCTCACAGTGGCTTGGGAGATTGTGACGCTGGCGCTGCCGGTATTGGTAAGGACCACTGGCAAAGTACTGTTTTGGTGGACCGTCACATCTCCAAAAGATAGACTCGGGGGGCTGCTGCTGAGCTGCAGGGTGACTCCAACGCCTGCAAGAGAAACCGCTAGTGGTGAATTCGAGGCGTTGCTGACTACCGAAATGGAGCCGGATGAGTTCCCCGCCGCTCCGGGAGTGAATGTTACATTAAAGTTCGTATTTTGTCCCGCCGCCAGAGTCAAGGGTAGCGCAACCCCGCTGATCTTGAATCCCGCGCCGCTCGGCGCAACCTGAGAGACTCTGACACTGCCCGTCCCGCTGTTATTCAACGTAACGACCTGAGAACCACTATTCCCCACCGTGACATTTCCGAAATTCAGGCTGGTTGGATTGGCGCCAAGCTGCAGCATCATACCCGTTCCTGCCAGTGGCAGCGTTGTGGGTGAGTTTGAAGCATTGCTGGTGATCGAAATGCTGCCCGTTGCGTTTCCGGCGCTGGTGGCAGCAAAGCTGGCGCTGAAGTCGGCGCGTTGGCCGGCGGCAAGCGTTAGCGGCAGCGAAATTCGGCTGATGCTGAATTCCGTGCCAGTGACACTTGCTTGGATAATGGTCACGATCGATGAACCGGTATTGTTCAGCGTGACGGTTTGAATTCCGGCCGAGCCCAACTTGATGGTGCCAAAGTTGATACTGGCTGGATTGACGGCAAGTTGAAATGTGCCACCGGTCCCGGAAAGCGGAATCGTGAGAAGCGGGTCCGCTGCGTTGCTGGTGACCGAAACCATTCCGGTTGCGTTTCCCGCCGCTTTCGGGGAAAAAGTCACGTTAAAAGTGATGCGCTGTCCGGCGTTCAAGCTTAATGGCACGGCCAGCCCAGATACGCTGAACTCGGCGCCTGTGACGCTCGATTGAGTGATGTTGACGCTGGCGCCGCCAGAATTGACTAGGGTAACGGCCAACATGCTGCTGCCGCCCGCTCCGACATTGCCGAAATTCAGGCCGGGTGGAGTTGCGGCAAGCCGCGGAGCGCCGCCGGCGCCTGAGAGCAGGGCGGTCGCGGGCGAGTTGGAAGCGTTGCCGATAACCGAAATGGCGCCGGCAGCGACGCCGTTTGAGGTGGGCGCAAAGAGGGCGTTGAAGCTTGTGCTTTGTCCGGCGGGCAACGTGAGCGGCAAAGCCAGGCCACTGATGCTGAAGCCCGGGCCGCTGACGTCAGCTTCGATGACCGTCAGGTTGCCGCTTCCGGTGTTGGTGAGTGTCACCGCCTGGGAGCGCTGGCCGCCCAAGCTGACGGTTCCAAAGTTAACGCTCGCCGGATTGAGACTGGCTAGGCCGACCGCGGCGGCCGGAGGATCGGCGCCGATTCCACCACCGCCCCCTCCACCACAGGCGGTCATGAGCAAAATCAGGACCGGGCACGTCAAGGCTCCTACCCACTGGACTTTATTGTGTGGCATCAGGATGTCATCTCGCCCCCGGCGACTTTACCGGCGTCAAAGCATTCTCAGAGCCAGCCCCACCTCACTAACCATTCAAAAGTTAACTCGGTAGATTGCCGGGTAAACCTGAAAAGAAATTTCCGGCGAGTTCTTGAATACAGTTTACACGACGGAGTCGCGGGGCTGGCGTTCTCCATCCCTTCTTCTTTTTGCATGGCGGGGATCGACCTAGTTGGAGCTTCGTGTACTTGAGTCGGCGCCGGAAGGGTCAAGCGCCAGAAGATCATTTTGGATGGGGAGCGAGCGCAAGCTGGGCGCCGCCCTCCACCGTTTCGGCCGCAGCCGCGGGACTATACGGGCCTTTGATGCAACAACTGAACTGAACAGAGGGAACGCAGGGCAGCAAGGCTTTCGTTCTTGATTTGGGAGATGCGGCTCTCATTCACGCCCAGGTTGCGAGCCAACAGATGCTGTGGCGTCTCTCGTGCGATTCCCATCAGGATGCAGCGCTGCTTGAGCGGCAGGAAATTTATGAGCCTTTCAAAATCGGCGTGTATCTCCGCCCGTTCAAGATCGCCGCAATCTGCAGGCCACCGCTCGAGCTCGGCTTCGCCGACTGTCTCAATGGCCCTGCCATTCTTGAAATATGGAAAAGAACGAAGGAAATCAATCATGGCGCCGCGAATGCGCTTGGTGAAATAGGTCTTTGCGGATGAAAGCTCGGGGTTGAAGCGGTCAACGGCCAGGATTAACCCCAGCACTCCTGTCTGAAAAAGGTCATCGAAATCAATCTGCAGCAGCCGTGTCAGGGATCCCAAGCGCTGGAATTCACAGGCCGCAATGACTCTCACCAGCGGCAGCCAGTCCATAATCGAGGCTCTACGAGACTCCATGCAAAGCTTGCTGGGCCTTACCGGCGGCTTTGTGTGCACTGGAATGCGGTGGTCGGTTGAGCCTGTTTGGGGAAAATTCATAGTCTACTGGAGACCATGCCTGCGGCAGGGACAGGACAGAAATTTAACTACAAGATTTCCCAGTGTCGTTGTACACGTTCACGCCTTAACCTGGAGTATTCACGAACTCCTGCTGGAAGACGGGAAGGGCACGGTTTTAACCGTGCCGAAAAACGGCATTTCGATCATTTTCTGGTCTCGCAT
>JBOGKI010000568.1:0-3267 GCA_050745605.1 Terriglobia bacterium
CCGTGGCTCCAGCGGTGGGATGAAGCGCCGCTTCACCAAAATCAGGATGGCGGCCGGGATCGGTCTTCACCTCTTCGCGCACGCTTTCGAACTGCCCGCGCCGGATGTTTTCCAGGTTCCGCCGCTCCGGCCACCGCGCCGCAGATTCGTAGAGGTAAGTGGGAATGCCGAACCGCTGCCAGGCCTGTTCTGCCACCCACTCGGCAATTCGAACGCAATCCTCAAGCGATGCGCCCGAGACCGGCACGAAGGGCACAACATCCGTCGCGCCCAAGCGGGGATGCGCGCCTTGATGATGGTTCAGATCAATCAATTCGGCCGCCCGCCCCATGCCGCGCAGCGCCGCTTCACCCACGCTCTCCCGAGTTCCTACAAAAGTAACCACGGAGCGGTTATGGTCCGCATCCATCTCCTGGTCCAGAAGGTAGACTTCCGGCCCATTCAGAATCGCCGCAAGGATCGATTCAACCTTCGCCGCATCCCGCCCCTCGCTGAAGTTGGGTACGCATTCGATGATGGTTTTCATAAAGGCCAATTTAGCATGACCGCCTTCGGAAAAGCATGATCGCGCCAGCTTTCACGGCATCAAAATACCCCACACGGATCTTCTTCGGGTTATGATGCGATTTTCATCCATCGTTCTGGAATCACTGGCATGAGCGATTCGAAATCCCTTGAAAGGCCCAAGACTATTCCCGGCGTAGGCGTTGGCCATGCGAGTGACTTCAAGGGGCTGACCGGCTGCACCGTGGTGCTGGCGGAAGCGGGTGCCGTGTGTGGCGTGGACATCCGAGGGTCCGCTTCAGGAACGCGAGAGATTGAGGCGTGCCGCCCCGGTCACATCGCGGAACGAGTGCATGGAATCCTCCTGGCCGGAGGCAGTGCCTTCGGTCTCGACGCGGCGGCCGGGGTCATCCAGTATCTGGAAGGGCGTGGAGCGGGTTTTCCCGCCGGAAAATCACGCATACCCATCGTTCCGGCGGCGGTGATCTTCGATCTGGATTTGGGATCCGCGAAAGCCAGGCCCAATGCGGGCATGGCTGCCTGGGCGTGCCAGAATGCTTCGCGCGCGGTGGCGGAGGGCTCAGTGGGAGCGGGGACGGGAGCAACGGTTGGGAAGATCCTTGGCATCCGTCACGCCACCAAAGGCGGAGTGGGATTCGAAAGCATGATGTTGCCCAAGGGCGTCGCGGTCCAGGCGCTCGCCGTGGTGAATGCGTTCGGCGACGTAGTGGACCCATGGACCGGCAAAGTGATCGCCGGAGCGCGGCTCGGGCCGGAGTCTGGCGGGTTTGCCTCCACGGAACAGTTGATGTTTCGCGGCAAGATGCGAAGAGTTTTTAGTCCCTCGAACACCACGCTGGTTGTGGTTCTGACCAACGCCGCCCTCGAAAAGGTGCAAGCGGGAAAATTGGCGGAGATGGCTCAGGATGGTCTGGCGCGCGCTATCCGCCCTGTCCACACCATGTTTGACGGAGACGCCGTTTTCGCCCTGGCGCTTGGGGAGAAGCGAGCTGACGTCAGCGTTCTGGGCGCGGCGGCGGCAGAAGTGACCGCGGGGGCCATCGTGCGCGCCGTGACGATGGCTCGCGGCTTGGGGAACGTTCCCGGATGCAAGGATTTGCCCGGCTGAGCCAATGGATCGGGCTCAGTGGCTTGCAACCGGCGCAGGACCTGAAGAGTCAGGGCGGGGCGCGGCAGATTCTGAGCCAGATGACTCCGAGCCGATGTGCGAATCCATTCCCTGGCCGCCCGCCGGCTCGCTGGACATGACGATCCAACGGCTTCCCGAGCGCTTCAACTGGTATCGGACGTGAACGGCGAGACTCGGCGCCCGCTTACTTTGAAACTTGACCAAAGCATTCGCCGTGTCACCCTTAAAGCTTACGGTTTCTATTTCCGTGGTGAAGTTGCTGCGGTCGATGCTCGAGTTTTGCTGCAAGTGCTTCTCGATGGCAGCTTGAACGGCTGGCTTGGTGTTCAGGTTGCGGCAACTCGTGGCCATGGCCACAACCATCAGCGCCGCGCATAAGGGCGCAGCGGCCCGCATCAGCTTTTCAGACATCAGAGTCTCCTGTTCTCATTGCGGTCTGGCGGCGTGAAAAGCTCCTTGCCTCGCCGTTTGTCCAAGAAAAAAGGGCGTGCCGTGGCCACTCCATCAAGCACTCAGCATTCAGCCGGCCCGTTTGCAATTCTTGCTGAACGCCGACGACTGTGAACGGTAGCCCATTTACCGCTCGACCGGATATCCTGCTTTTTGCCAGTCGGCCAAACCGTCCTGATAGACTTTCACATTATTCCAACTGAAGCCATTGGCAAGAAGAATTCGCCCGGCGGCGCGGCTGAAGGCGCAAATGTCGCCCGCGGCCGATCCCTGGCGTCCGCCCTGGTAAAGGACGACGACTCGATTCTTGGGAAGTTTATCCAGTTGTTGGACGGTCTGAGCGGCAGGAATGTTGATAGCTCCGGGAATGTGTCCGGCGGCAAACGCCGCCGGCTTGCGAACGTCCACGAACATTGGCTTGGGATCGTGAGTGAACATCTGGTGGACTTCAGGCGTGTGAATGAGCGCGGGTTGTCGCTGCTTCGCTTCGTCCTCGCTGCAGGCGAGCGTCGATTGCTGTTGGAGTTGGCCGAAAACGCCAGTGGTACTGCCGCCGAACGCTCCTGGCGAGTTCGTGCCTAGACCGGAAGCGTTTGGGGGCGTGGTTGCGGACGCAGCCGTTGCGGAACTCGGGGACGCGCCGGGAACCGCGGTCTTGGAAGTTGAAGCCTGATTGCGATCAGGCGCCAGCGGCGATTTCGCAACGTCTGACGCAGTGGCGGCTGCCTGAACTCTGCTGATGCCATGCTTCGCAAGCTCTTGGTCAATCAAACCCGTCAGATCGGCGAGTGCCGGCGGACCCTGAATGACGTGTTGGTTCACAAAAAAAGTGGGCGTGGCGTGCAGACCCAGGGCGTGCGCATCATCGATATCCCGTTGGACGCGCGCCTTCTCCTGGCCGCTTTCCAGACACTGATTGAATTGCGCCGTATTGAGCCCCAAAGTCGCCGCGTCGCGCTCCAGCCCTTGCTCGGTCAAGTCTTCTGGATGCTGGTAAAGGAAGTCGTGAGCCTGCCAAAACTTACCTTGGTTTCCAGCGCATAGGCTCGCTTCCGCCGCCTTCTCAGCCTGGGGATGCACCGCCACCAGCGGAAACTGGCGGAAAGCGAACCGGATCTTGTCCCGGTATTGGTTGAGCATCTGTTCCACCACCGGTTCTGAGG
>JBOGKI010000569.1:0-3262 GCA_050745605.1 Terriglobia bacterium
CCTCGAACAGGAGCCTGACGCTGGCCTGGGTAACGGTGGACTGGGGCGACTAGCGGCTGGCTTCCTCGACTCCATGGCGACGATGCAGCTCCCGGGCATGGGCTACGGCTTGCGGTACGAGTACGGCATTTTCAAACAGACCATCAAAGATGGCTGGCAGCAGGAGCGGCCGGACAACTGGCTCCGTCGTCCGGACCCCTGGGAGGTTCCACGTCCGGACGAGAAGGTGGAAGTCAAGCTGAACTGCTCGTTCGAGGTGAGTAGTGGGAGCTTGCGCGCCATCGTGGGCAAGGCGTCCAGGTTGATCGGCGTCCCCTTTGATCGGCCGGTCGTTGGTTATGGCGGCAAGACCATCAACACGCTTCGCCTCTGGGCTGCGAAGGCACCCGATTACTTTGACTTTCAGGCATTCAGCCACGGCGATTTCGTCGGTGCGGTCGCCGAGACTCTCGAAGCGGAATCGCTCACCCGCGTGCTCTATCCCGACGATTCGACCAGCATGGGGCAGGGCCTGCGCTTTGCGCAGGAATATTTTCTCGTAGCCTGCTCGCTGGCCGATCTGATCCGGCGCTTCCGGCGCCGCAATAGCGATTGGACGGCGCTTCCTGAAAAAGTCGCCATCCAGCTCAACGACACGCACCCCACCTTGGCGGTGCCGGAGTTGATGCGGATTCTGCTCGACGAAGCCCGCCTGGGATGGGATCAGGCTTGGGACCTCACACAAAGGACTCTGGCGTATACGAATCACACGCTGCTGCCTGAAGCCCTGGAGAAATGGCCGGTCGCCTGGTTCGAGGCGCTGCTGCCGCGCCACCTGGAGATTATCTATGAGATCAACCGCCGCTTGCTGGACGGCGTTCGGGCCCGATTCCCGGGCGACGAGGGACGCGTGCAGCGCGTAAGCCTGATTGAGGAAGGGTCCGTCAAGCACGTGCGCATGGCCAACCTTGCCATCGTGGGCTCGCACAGCACCAATGGCGTGGCTGCACTTCACTCTAACCTGCTGCGAACCATGACGGTCAAGGATTTGGCGGAGATGTTTCCCGAGCGTTTCAACAATAAGACCAATGGCGTCACCCCCCGCCGCTGGTTGTTGCTGGCCAACCCGGCGCTGGCGGACGTCATCACGCAGGCGATTGGCGATGGTTGGATCACGGACCTCGGGGAACTGAGCAAGCTGAAGCCCCTTGCCGACGGCAAAGGCATTCGCGACGGCTTCCGGAAGGCCAAGCGTGAGGCGAAGTCTCACTTTGCCAATTGGCTCAAATCGACATCCGGCCAGAGGGTAGACCCGGACACAATCTTTGATTGCCAGATCAAACGCATCCACGAATACAAGCGGCAACTGCTCAATGCGCTGCGCATCGTGGTGCTTTACAACCGGCTGCGGGAGAATCCAAGCCTTGAGATGGTTCCGCGGACATTCTTTTTCGCCGGCAAGGCGGCGCCGGCCTACCAGCTCGCCAAGCTCATCATCAAGTTTATCGAGAACCTGGCCGGCACCATCGACGGCGACCCGATGATGCGGGGTCGACTCAAGGTTCTGTTCCTGCCCGAGTACGACGTTTCGCTCGCGGAGCGGCTGATCCCAGCCAGTGATGTTTCAAACCAGATCTCGACTGCCGGCTACGAGGCCAGCGGCACCAGCAACATGAAGTTCATGATGAACGGCGCTTTGACGATCGGGACGCGCGATGGCGCAACCATCGAGATGGCGGAGGAAGCGGGTGAGGAGAATTTCTTTCTCTTCGGCCTGACGGCGGAGCAGGTAGCCGGCAGTCGCGCCTGGTACAACCCGCGCTGGCACTATGAACACGAGCCAGAGACCCGAGCTGCCCTGGACCTGATGTCTTCCAATTATTTCAGCCGCAACGAACCCGGTGTCTTCACCCCGTTATACGACAGCTTGTTGACACACGGAGACCACTATATGCACTTGGCGGACCTGAAGTCCTACCTCGAAGCAGACCACCGTCTTCGCGAGCTCTACGCCGACTCGGAGGAATGGGCGCGGAAGGCCATTTTGAATGTGGCGGGTTCCGGGAAGTTCTCCAGCGACCGTGCCGTCGCCGAATACGCAACCCAGATCTGGGAGGTGAAGCCATGCCCAGTACCGTAGACCCCCCCGCAGTCCCGGGCATCTCGCCGCTGGCGGGCCGGCCTGCCCCGAAGGAGATGTTGATCGACGTGGCCCGGCTCGAGCGCGAGTATTTTGAGCGCCGGCCGGACCTGAGCGATCCCAACCAGATGGTCAGTTTCGGAACCAGCGGACATCGAGGCTCGCCGTTCAGTGGCACCTTCACCGAAGCGCACATGCTGGCGATTACCCAGGCGATCTGCGATTACCGGCGCGCCCATGGACCTGACGGGCCGCTTTACATGGGCAAGGACACGCACGCGGTGTCCGATCCGGCCCAGCGCACCGCACTCGAGGTCCTGGCGGCCAATAACGTGGAGACCGTGATTCAACGAGACAACGGCGTGACGCCAACGCCGGTCATCTCGCGGGCCATCCTCGTTTACAACCGTGGCCGCAAGCAGCACCTCGCCGACGGCATTGTGATTACCCCGTCTCACAACCCGCCGGAAGACGGCGGGTTTAAATACAACCCGGCTGACGGAGGTCCGGCCGATACCGACGTGACGCAGTGGGTTGAGGACCGAGCCAACGAACTGTTACGCGGAAGCAACGCCGGCGTGGGGCGCGTGCCGTTCGCCGCAGCCACCAAGGCCGCGAGCACCCATCAGGATGACTTTGTGTGGCCCTACGTCCGCGACCTTCGGAACGTCATTGACATGGATGCCATTCGTACCGCCCGCCTCAAGCTGGCCGTGGACCCGCTGGGCGGCGCTGCCCTGCCCTACTGGGAGCCGATCAACACCGAGTATCACCTGGACATCGCCATCGTCAATCTGTCCATCGACCCGACCTTCTCGTTCATGACCGTTGATCACGACGGAAAGATACGCATGGACTGTTCAAGCCCCTATGCGATGGCGCGGCTCGTCGCACTCAAAGACCAGTACCGTCTCGCGTTCGGCAACGACCCGGACTCCGACCGGCATGGGATCGTGACGCCATCGGCGGGGTTGATGAACCCCAATCACTACCTCGCCGTGGCCATCCACTACCTGCTCACGCACCGCCCCCAGTGGCCGGAGCACGTCTCGGTCGGCAAGACGCTGGTAAGCAGCAGCATGATCGACAGGGTGGTGCAAAAGCTCGGCCGCCGGCTCTCTGAGGTACCCGTCGGCTTCAAGT
>JBOGKI010000570.1:0-3247 GCA_050745605.1 Terriglobia bacterium
CTTGGGCACAGCCTGCGCAGGCTGCTTTCTGGCAGCCGTCAGTCTGGCTCGGATTTTCGCGCGTCCCGCAGCGGTGAAATCCATGGACACCCAATCCGGTTATCTGAGCAACCTGCAAATCACGTCGCAATTCGTCTCCACTGATTTTGTCCCGGACGGCAATCTGGCGAAGCCCGCGTGGTCTCATGCCCATGGCGCGCGGTTTGACCACAGTTGGGCGGGAGATCTCCACTATCCGGAGGCGGCCACGGAAGTAGCAAGCCTTTGGAGTGGGCACTACGTCTACTTCGCCTATGGGTGCCGATATTCGACGCTGAATGTCTATTCCGGCCAGGACCCCAGCAAAGACTTTTGGGGGCTATGGGAACGCGATGTCGTCGAGCTCTTCATCAATCCGCAGCCGCAACGTATGAACCACTACTATGAGTTTGAAGTTGCGCCCAACAACCTCTGGATCGACCTGGAGATCAACCTGGACCGGAAGCCATTCAACGACGCCGGCTGGAATTCCGGTTTTGAACACGCCACGGCCATCGATGCCGCTCATCATCAATGGACCTGCGAGATGCGTATTCCGATTGCGGCGCTGGCGGGCGCGAACTACACGCCATCGCCCGGCGATGAATGGCGCATCAATTTTTTCCGCGCCGATGGCAAGGGAGACAACGAACACCGGCGGCTGCTGGCCTGGAGTCCCGTGCCGGCAAAAACCGCGAATTTCCACACGCCCCGCCGGTTTGGAATCATCCGCTTTGCGAAATGACCGCCGCCCGTCGCCGCGCGGCATCTGGGCTCAACGCGCTCCGCATACAGAATGCTCCGGGCCCGCGGCCGTCTTGCTGCACGCTCCCGCGTTGCCGCCCTCAGCCGTTGCCTCTATAATCAAAGTGGTGGCGAGGCCTCTCACGGCGCCGAGCCCGCTTCCATCCTGTCATGTTCTTTGCCTACAGCCTGCTTTTTACCCTCGGCCTGATCGTCACTGCGCCTTTCTATGTGTGGCGTTATCGGGGAACGTCGCAGATTCGCGCCTCTCTCGGCGAACGGCTCGGCCGGCTCGCCGCTGAATTCAACCAGGCGAAACCGGGCTGCATCTGGATTCATGCCGTGTCCGTGGGCGAGACACTGGCTGTGAGCGTGCTGGTGAACAAACTCCAAACCCGTTTCCCCGGCCGCAAGATTTTCATCAGCCACGTGACGCCCACCGGCCGGGCCGCCGGAGAGTCTCGCTTGGCGGGCGTGGCCGGGCGGTTTTACGCGCCCCTGGATTGGAACTTCGCCGTTCATCGAGTTTTGGATAAGTTGAAGCCAGCTCTTTTGGTGATTGTTGAAACCGAGTTATGGCCCAACCTGATTCGCGCCGCACATCAGCGCGCAGCGGCGGCCGTCTTGGTAAATGCTCGCTTGTCGGACCGTTCACTGAAGGGGTATCGCCTGGCGCGGCCGTTTATGCGGAAGGTGCTGGAATCGCTGGATGCGATCTGCGCCCAATCGGAAGAAGACGCAAAGCGTTTCCGCGCGCTGGGCGCAAGGCCAGATCGAGTATCGGCAGCCGGAAACTTGAAGTTCGATTTTGAGGCGCCTCCTCCGGGCGGGTTTTCAATTGCCCTGGAAGGAGCTCTGAGGCAGGCAGCGCGAAGCCCCGTTCTGATCGCCGCGAGCACGATGCCGGGCGAAGAAATGTTGGTGGTGAAAGCCTGGCACGCGGTTTGCAAGGAACACCCCAAAGCTTTGCTCATTCTGGCTCCGCGGCATCCGGCGCGTTTTAATGCAGTCGCGGAGCTACTCCAGGCGCAACAAGGTCAGGCTTGCGTGCGCCGGACTTCGCTCGGGGCAGACAAAGACGCAATCCCGTCGGGCTTGGCCTCGGCCGGAATCCTGCTGCTGGATACCATCGGGGAACTGGCCGGGATGTTTCGCCTCGCCGACCTGGTTTTCATGGGCGGGACACTGGTTCCGAGGGGCGGGCACAACATTCTGGAGCCTGCCTATTGGGGGAAACCGATCCTGTTCGGCCCGCACATGGAAAACTTTCGCGAGATTTCGCGGCTCTTCCTGGCCGAAGACGCTGCTATCCAGGTCGAAGATGAGGGCGAGATGGCGGACCAGATGTTGCAATTGCTTGGCGACGAGCCGCGCCGGAAGTTGCTGGGTGAGTCGGCGCGAAGGGCCCTGGAAAAAAACTCCGGCGCCAGCGATCGCATCGTGGAAACACTTTCCGTCTTTCTCGCCGAGCGGGAAACGGTGCAGACAAGTACGCCGGGAGGCATGCCGCGGTGAGGAAACTTCTGGCGCCGGCTGCAAGTCTTTATGGTCTTGCGGTGCAGGTTCGAGCCGCTGCTTATTCCCGAGGCCTGCTTCGAGTACGGCAGCTCCACCGCCCCGTCGTGGGCGTTGGCAATCTGACGGTGGGCGGCTCCGGCAAGACGCCGCTGGTCGCTGCCATCACCCGTCTTCTTGTTCGCCGGGGATTCAAGCCCGGAATTCTGACTCGTGGATATGGACGGCAAGGCGGGCAACGATTGATCGCCCTGCCCCCCAGGGCAAACCGCGACCCGGACCCGCGGACGACGGGAGACGAGCCGGCGCTGCTGGCGCGAGCCCTGCCGGCAGTCCCCATGGTGATCTGTGCGGACCGCTACGAAGGCGGCCGCTTTGCTGAAGAAGAGTTCGGGGTCAATGTTCACGTGCTGGACGATGGTTTTCAACACCTGGCTCTGCGCCGCGACGTCGACATTGTGGCTTTGGACGTAACCCAACCATTATTTGCAGACGCGATGCTTCCCGCCGGCCGGCTGCGCGAGCCTCTCTCCGGGCTGGGGCGGGCTCATCTGGTGGTGCTGACGCGCGTCGATGGCGAGGATACCCGCGACATCGAAACGAGGCTGCGCGGAGTCAATCCCGGCTTACAAGTTTTTCAAAGCCGGACCGCGCTACAAGGATGGCTGGATGCCGCCAGCGGCGCCGCTCTTGCTGCTGAGGCTGGGCATGGGCGGCAAGCTTATGCGTTTTGTGGCATTGGAAATCCCCAAGCTTTCATCAAGGACCTGAGCCGGTGGGGATTGAACGTGATCGCCACTCAGAAGTTCCCCGATCATCACGTCTACAGTGACCGCGAGCTCACCAAGCTGAGCCGCGTCGCGCGCCAGTCGGGGGCAGGCGCTTTGGTGACAACGGAAAAGGATCTGATGAACCTGCCGCGTGGCTGGAGACTCGATATTCCGGTCTTCAGTTCACCGACCCGGAAAAA
>JBOGKI010000571.1:0-3235 GCA_050745605.1 Terriglobia bacterium
TGGACCGGACGCTCCCGAGAGGGCTATACGATGGGGCGAAGGCTGTGACCGTGTGCTTCATCGTGAAACCTGCCGGAGAGCCGGATGCGGGAAATCCGCACGTCCGGTTCGATGAGCGGGGATGGGAGACGGGGCGCCGTTTGCGGAGCCACCGCGCTCATCCTCGAATTAGCCTTCATGAATAATCCGGGCTAGACCGCCGCTACAGCGCTGGGCGTCAAATAATCGGTAACCCCAGTAGAGTGGGGCAGTCAGTGTTCCAAGATTTTTGGGATCGCACCCCGGCCACAGGCATCGCCACATGCCTGGCCTGTGTTATATTTCAGGTCTTCGAAGCGTCCTGCCAGGGGAACTAGGAATGAAAGCCGCGAGCGGCCAGAAACTGGCCCCTTATGCCATGCCGGCAGGAAAGTCGCTGGGCCGGCGACATCCCGAGCCGCCTCATCCTTACCGCGGCGAATATGAGCGCGACCGCGACCGCATCATCCATTCCCGCGCTTTCCGCCGTTTGGAGAACAAGACGCAGGTTTTTTCCCGCCGCTATTCCGATCACTTCCGCAATCGCCTCACCCACACTCTGGAAGTCGCGCAGATCAGCCGCACGGTTGCCCGGTCCCTCAACTTGAACCAGGATTTGGTGGAGGCGCTGGCGCTGGTCCACGACGTGGGGCATCCGCCCTTCGGCCACGCCGGAGAAGCCGCCCTCAATCGTCTGATGGGGAAATACCACGACTCATTTGACCACAATCTGCACGCCTTGCGCGTGGTCGAAATGTTCGAACAGAAATATGTGGGATTTCCGGGATTGAATCTGACCTTTGAAGTCCGCGAAGGCATCATCAAGCATTCCCGGGACTACGATGCCGTCCGGTATCCAGGCCTCTCGGAATACCTGCTGGACCTGCGCCCGCCGCTAGAGGCGCAGATCATCGACGTCGCCGACGAAATCGCCTACAACTGCGCTGACCTTGACGATGGCTATGAGGCAAAGTTGCTCGACCTCTCCCAAATCCTCCGCCACCTGCCCCTCTTCCGTAGATCATTTGAGCCGTATGAACGTAGATTCCCCGAGTCCCTCGAAAAGCTGAAATTCAACGAGGCGTTGAAGCGGCTCATGGACGTTCTGGTCACAGACCTCATCGAGAACACTCGCCGGACGCTCAAGCAGCACCGGATTAGTTCCGTGAAGAAAGTGCGGAGTTGGGAAAGCCGGCTCGTGGGACTCAGTGCCAAGGCGGCCGCTGAAAACCGCCAGATCAAGATGTTCCTTCATCGAAACCTCTACGCCCACACCGACGTCAGTGCAGAACGCAAAAGCATTGTCCGATACATCGAAAAACTCTTTACCTATTTTGTTCAACACCCCCGGTCACTTCCTCCCTCGTATTTCACAAAGATCCGCCACGATCCCGTGCACCGCATTGTCTGCGATTACATCGCCGGCATGACCGATAATTACCTTCAGGATCAGTACCGGAAGTTCTTCCACCGAGGCGGGTAGTAGCTCGCTGTAGCGGCGGCCTATGACCGCCGAAAAGCCGGCTGTGTCACATCTAATTCCTGACAATATGTTGAGACCGTTCCGTAGCGCCGGTCTATCTCACTGTAGCGGCGGCCTGTGACCGCCGAAAAGCCGGCTGTCCCTGCCAGGGTAAACGCCGACCGCCGGTCTGGACGGCGCTCCCGGCTTTGCAGCGGGGCAGACGCCGGGCGCCGGCGGTGCGGACCAGCATCGGCAATTTGACGGCGATGCTCGGCGCTAACCGCCTAAGGGTCAGAGGAACGGTCAGAAGAGACGGAAGCTGATTTCAACGGTCACCCGAACGGGAACCGGTACGCCGTTGCGCATGGCGGGCTTGAATTTCCAGGTCCTGACGGTCTTCATCGCTTCTTCGTCCAAACCCAAGCCCAGGGCCTTGATGATCTGCTCATCCCGGACGTCGCCTTGCGCGTCGATAATGATGGCCAGCACCACCGTACCCTGGAATTTGGCCTTGCGGGCTTGTTCGGAATAGGGCGGGTCAGGCTCGTAGATGGCAATAGGTTCGGTCACGTTTCCGCCCACGCTGTAAACCCCGCCGCCCACGCCGCCGCCGGTGCCTGGGCCAGCCCCTCCTCCCGTGCCGGAGCCGATCCCGGTTCCATTACCGGTTCCAATGCCGCCGCCCGTTCCCGGGCCGTTCGATGAGGGCGCAGGCGCAGCCTGCGGATCGCCCCAATTGATATTCGTGGCCATTTGCGGCAGCTTCAACTGCGGCGGCCCCAAAAGCGTCGGCTGCACCGGAAGCTTGGGTTTCGGAATCAGGATTTTCGTCACGGGAGGCGCAAGCTGCACCTTTGAGAATTTGGGCAGCGCGCCTTTGGAAGGAGGCGATGGCTCACGAACACCTCCGCCGCCGCCGCCGCCCGACTTCTTGACGCTCGCCTGCAACTGCGGCAGGTAAGGAGAAATATCGACGGGAACCACTTGCTGCGCCACCTGCACGGGCTTGTGGAGACCGAAAAGATAAAACGGCAAGAGCAGCGCGATCAAAACCACAATGTGCACCAGAACCGAGTTTAGCCATGAGGCCGGTTGCTGCAGGTAATCCCGCCAGATCTCAGGGACTTCAACCGGCGTGGAGGTGATGGGAATCGCCGGAACCGGCGGCTCCTCAAACAAGCTGCGGATCTGTTCCGGCAGGTCGCGCAACCAGCCGGCTAAATCGGTGAGAGGCAATTTGGCTTCGCCCTGATAATATTGCGCGGGAATCGTGATCTTGGGCTCGCGGCGCAGTTCGCGAATCTGGCGAAACAGCGACGTTAGCACGAACGAGCTGTCTACAAAAGTGAGTCCGTAAGTAGGTCCAGGGGGTTTCCCGGGCTGTGCTGGCCCCACCGTCTGGCCGGCCTCAGTCTCCGTGTGGCTTGTGGGCATGCTGTTTAATCCGCTTCCTCGCGATTCAGCGGCCTTGTGCTTTGATACGCCTTAAGGCCCGCTCTTCCCTTCTAACTGATGTTAATTATCCCAGCCAAGTTGCACGTCTGAAGGTGAAATCACTCCCAGACAAGCCTCGCCGCGGATATATTCTCTTCATTGTAACACAGGCGGGGAAAATCGCTGCCAGGGTACTGCTTTCCCTCGGAGCCGCAATCCAATTTTGTCTGCGGCGCGCGTCTGCCTACAAAAAATCGAGCCATCGTCCCTGAAGATCTGTTGAACGCATTGGCGAGCGATCCCCCCGAAGCCTCAGAA
>JBOGKI010000572.1:0-3230 GCA_050745605.1 Terriglobia bacterium
CGCCAAGAAAGGGCTGGACGATCAGGATGCTAAGCTTGCGGCCTTCCAGCGGCAATATTTCGGGTCCTTGCCGGACCAGGAGAGGAGCAACGCCGCCATTCTCTCCAGTCTGACTTCCGGGCTTCAAGCCGTCCGGGAATCCGTTGACCGGGCGCAAGAGGATAAGACCTACATCGAATCTCTGTTGGATGAACAGGTGCAGGCGTGGAAGGCCATCCAGGCGGGACATAACCCTGAAAGCTTGCAGCAACAATTGGCCAAGCTGGAGGATTATCTGGACGTTCTGGAAGGCCGCTATACGGATAGTTACCCGGACGTCATTAAGGTCAAGCAAGATATCGCTGAATTGAAAAAGAAGATCGCTCAGCAACAGGCCCAGGAGGCTAAACAACCGCCGACTCCCCAGAATCCGGCGCTGGCACGGCTCGAGCCGCCGGAGATTCAGAAGCTTCGTGGCCAGCTTTTCGGCATTGAAAACACCCTTCGCGCCGGCACGCGGGAAGAAGCGCGGCTGAGGCAACAAATTGGAGTCTATCAATCCCGCCTGCAGATGAGTCCTGAGGTGGAGCAGCAATACAAGGACATCACGGCGGGCTACAAGACGGCGCAGGATTTTTACAATTCGCTGCTCACCAAAACCCACGAATCCGCCATGTCCACCAGCCTGGAAAAACGCCAGGAAGGTGAGCAGTTCGAGGTGCTGGACGCGGCGAGCCTTCCCGAAAATCCCTCCTTCCCCAACTACTGGCTGTTTGCCGGCGGAGGCTTGGCGGCGGGTTTGGCGTTGGGCCTGGGCATCGCTTTACTGATCGAAATGGGCGATAAGGCGCTTCGTGACGAGCGCGATATTGAATTCTTCCTGGCGTTGCCGACTCTGGCTCTGGTGCCTGAAATCGCCCATGGAAATGGGAAGCGCAACGGCAAGGGAGGTGGCGAAGGGAAAAAGAGGCCCAAGGAGCTGGCGGGAGTTGGACAGAAGTAGGGTCTGTCCAACCGTGGATCATGTACAAAAAATTCTTCGGATTGCGGGATAACCCGTTTAATGTTAATCCCGATCCGCGTTATCTCTTTACAACCCAGCACACGGAAGAAGCCCTTTCCGCACTAACTTACGGCATCCAGAAGCGAAAAGGCTTCGTCTTGCTGACCGGTGAGGTCGGAACCGGTAAGACCACGCTGATCAACAAGCTGCTCGAGTGGCTTCACAGCGAGGGCTTGCCGACCGCTTTTATTTTCAATCCGAGGTTGAACATCCCTCAGTTCTTCGACTTCATGATGGCGGACTTTGGCATTCCGTGTGAAACGCGCCAGAAGAGCCAAGTCCTGATGAGGCTGAACCATTGGTTGTTGGAACGCTATCGCGCGGGCGAAACAGGGGTTCTGATCGTGGATGAGGCGCAGAACCTTTCGCCGCAGCTTCTGGAAGAGATTCGGCTGCTGACGAATCTTGAAACCTATACGGAGAAGTTGCTGCAGATAGTGCTTTCCGGCCAGCCCGAACTGGAGTTGAAACTCCGGCAGCCGGAGCTTCGCCAATTACGGCAGCGCATCACGCTGCGATGCAAAACCCATCCGCTCACCATCGAGGAGACGGGTGGCTACGTGGCGGAGCGGCTTAAGATCGCGGGAAACGACAGCGCCGAGCCCATATTTACCGCGCCGGCGATTCAGGCCATCCATCGGTTTTCCCGGGGCATTCCGCGCGTCATCAATCTGCTGTGTGAGCACGCATTGATCAGCGCCTACGCGGACCAGAAGCGGCCCATCGGCTCGGAAACCGTCGAAGAAGTGGCCCGGGAGTTTGAGTTGCATGAAATTGAGCCCACCGTGCCGGCGGGGATGGCCGGCCAAGCGGAGAACATCCGGTTGGTTGAGGCTTTGCAGGGGTTGGCAACATTGATGGACCGGCTGCGGCGAACGGAATGAGGCCGCAGTTCATTCAAGGAGATTTTCGATGAGTCGAATACACGATGCCCTGAAGAAGGCGGAACAAGAGAGGGCGAATAGTACGCAGCCCGGCCCTGAAATGGCTGGGACCGAGGCGGCGGAGGCCGCCCCGCTGGCCTCCAGCCAGGTGACCCCCCAAACCGCGGCCATCGCCGAATCCGGCGCCGCTGAATCTCTGATGACCGCCGCGACCCAGGTGGAATGGAAGCCGGATCAGCGCACCATGGTCTTCAGCAATGGCTTTTCCGGCGGCTCTGGCACGGAGGAGTTCCGCACCTTGCGCTCGCATCTGACGCAACTTCGGGAGAAGCAACCGCTGCAAACGGTACTGGTGACCAGCCCCCTCCCCGGCGAGGGGAAGACCTTCGTGGCCGCCAATCTAGCTCATTCCATCGTGCAACAAAAGGGGCGGCGCGTCCTGCTGTTGGACGCCGACCTGCGGCTCCCCCAACTGCACGTGAGCTTGGGCGCCCCGGCCCATCCCGGTCTGGCGGATTACCTGAAAGGCGAGGCGGATTTAGCCGCGATCATTCAGCGAGGCGTTCCGGAAAACCTGTTCTTTATTCCCGGCGGCAACCTCGTCACCAATCCGGTTGAGCTGATTTCGAGTGGACGCCTCAAGACCCTGCTGCACCGGCTGGCGCCTTTATTTGACTGGATCATTCTAGATTCCCCGCCCTCCGTGCCGCTCTCCGACGCGAGCCTGTTGGCTGAAAATTGTGACGGCGTGCTGCTGGTCGTTCGTGCCGGAGAGACTCCCTTCGACATGGCGCAAAGGTCATGCCACCTGTTCGCGGACAAGCATCTGTTGGGCGTCGTGCTGAACCGCGTACCCCCCCAGGCGTCCTACAGTGCTTACTATTATGCCGGGTACTACGCAGCATCCAAGAACGGAAACAAAAGGTAACTGCTTGTGGTTCGTTTATTCAACGTCTATTATCCTGTCCGTACGCTGGTCCTGGTGTGCGGCGAGACTCTAATCGTTCTTCTTTCCTTCGCCGTGGCGGCTTGGATACGCTTGGGCCAGGATTCACTCCTGGTCCTTCGCTCGGAGGACGGCATCGTCAAAATTCTGGCCATTGCCATCCTGTCCTTCGTGTGTTTTTACTACTTCGATTTGTATGATCCGCAGCGGCTTCCTTCCAGCGGTGAGACTTATTTTCGCGTCCTGATTGTCATCGGCATGCTTTCTCTTTTGCTCGGGGCGCTGGGGTATTTCATCCCTGACTTTCTACTAAGCAACGATATTATTTTGTTCGGAATTACCATCCTCACCGTCAGCG
>JBOGKI010000573.1:0-2830 GCA_050745605.1 Terriglobia bacterium
GTGAAATCAAGCAAATACCGGGATTCTTCCTTCACTGCGTTCAGGACCGCCTTCGGCTCCTCAGAATGACATTTGCGCACGTGGCACCTTATTCGCTTACGCGACACTAGCACCTGACACCTGGAACCTGCATTTCACTCGTTCCACAAGAGTCCCCTCACGCCCCGCAAAGTCAACTCAACTGAACGGGTCTAACCTGCTCTCACCAACCGTTTCCTTCGCTCTTCCCATTCCTCGGTAGAAAAAACCTTCGGCCCGGCTTCGATCAGACGCGGGAGCATATTGAAAACCGTTACCGGGCTCCAAAGCGATCCCCGCCGGGTCCTGAAACCTCCATCGTTGAGCGCGCTCGCCACTTTCGACAATGAGTGGTCTTGAACAATCAGATCCATCATCAACACCAGGGTGCGCATTTCGACGGGGTCTTCGACCAAGTGCAGGCAATCGTCCGCCACTCGAACTCCATAAGGCACATCTTCCAGGAAATCGGGGGCGGGCAATTCACCTCCTTCAACCTCCCGCCGCCATTCGAGCGCAACCAGCCGCCAGCCGGCTCCTTCCCTCTCCTTCACGTGATCCGCGCTCGGCCATCCGTTAACCAGTTCTCGAATTCGTTCCACCTTTGCCATAACCCCTCCTGCAAAACCAGCTTTGATCCGTCAGCAACAGAGAGACAAGTGGCCACTGGCCACTCGTCACTCACTCCTCAACGCCACCATGGGATCGACCTTTGCTGCCCGGCGCGCCGGAATATAACAGGCCGCCACGGAAACTGCCGCAAGCAGCGCCGGGATTCCTGCGAAGACCATCACATCGAGGGAGCTGGTCCCGAAGACCAAACCCGCCAGGAGCCGGGCCAAGACGATCGCCAGAGGCAGCCCGATCACAAGGCCGGCAAGCGTGAGAACAACGCCGCGCCTGACGACCATTTTTGTGACCTGTCTCACATCCGCGCCAAGCGCCATGCGAATTCCGATCTCGTGAGTCCGCTCCGAGACAGAATAGGTCATAAGCCCGTAGATTCCGACCGAGGCCAGAACGAACGCCATCAATCCCAAAATGCCCATAAGCCCCGCAACGTAGGCCAGGCCGACCACTGATTCGTGAATCTCCTCGCCCAGCGACTTGATCTCATAGACGGGCAGATCCGGGTCGGCGCTTGCCACAACCTTCCGTGTGGGCCCGGCAAGCGACCGGGGGTCGGCGCCGGTTCGCAAGCCGATGAAGGAATCCAGGGGCGGAGCTTGGGTGAAGGGGCGGTAGATGACCGGTTCAGGAGCGCCATCGGTCCAGTCATAGAGCACATTATCCACGACGCCAACTATCGTCATCCAAGGCCCCGCTGAGTCGCTCTTGCCGGTTCTCAGGCGCTTGCCTAATGGACTTTCGTGCGGCCAATAAAGACGCGCCAGCTTTTGGCTGATCAGCGCCACCGGCTGGGAATCCTCCGTATCCTGCCCGTTGAAGGCGCGGCCGGCGCGAAGCGGGATCTGCATCGTGCGCAGGAAACCGGGGCTCACGGTTTGGACCGTCGCCCTAGGATATTGGCCCGGCCGGGGTGAAGGCCGTCCCTGGATGGTGAAGTCTGCCCACTCGGTTCCGTTGTTACTCAGCGGGCAGGTTGTGTATATCGAAGCGCCCAAAACTCCGGGAAGGACCTTGAGCTTCTGCAGCACCTGGCGGAAGAATAAAGCCCGGCCGTCAGGGTTGTGGTATCGGCTTCCCGAAAGATCAACGCGGAAGCTCAGCAAGGATCCGGGTGCGTAGCCCTGGCCGCTCCGCACCATTCCCCGGAAGCCCTTCACCATCAGGCCTGCGCCAACCAGAAGAATCAAGGCAAGCGCAATCTGAGCAATCACCAGGACATTTCTGAGGCGAAGGTGGGAAGCGCCGGCGGTGCTTCCGCGTCCTCCCTCTTTCAACTCTTCGTTCAGGACGGGTTTGGAGCAGCGCAAGGCCGGCGCAATCCCCGCCAGAATGCCGCTCCAAGCCGCCACGATGAACGTGAAGGCCAGGGCGCTGTGGTCAAGGCCGATGGTGTTCCAGCCGGGGATGAGCTTTGCGACGTCCGCGGGCATGCTTGAAACGGTGAGGCCGATGCCCCATGCCGCCAGAAGCAGACTGACGACTCCGCCCGCAAGTCCCAACAGGACGCCCTCCGTCAGCAGTTGGCGAACCATCCGCCAGCGAGTGGCCCCCAGGGCGGAGCGCACGGCGATCTCTCTCACCCGCGCCGCGCCCCGCGCAAATTGCAAGTTAGCTACATTGGCGCACGCAATGAGCAGAACAAAAGCCACGCCAACCATGAGCATCAGGGTATAGTCAATGGTCAGATTGCCTTGGACAAACTCGCGCAGGGGCATGACGTGAGCTGTCCAGCCCTGGTCAGCTTCCGGGTAGGCTTCCTGAAGCCGCCGGTTGATCGTGGCGATCTCCGCGTTGGCCTCGGCAATCGAAACGCCTGGCTTTAGCCGCGCGACAACGTCCAGGGTGCGCGAGTCGCGAACTTGGCTCTGCGTGGCGGTCATCGCCAACGGCTTCCAAATCTGGACCGTTTGTGGAAAGTCGAAACCCTTTGCCATTACCCCCACCACGGTAGTGGGAAGACCGTTCAGCCGCACCGTCTTGCCCACCATGTGCGTGTCGCCGCCAAAGCGCCGTTGCCACAGCCCATAGCTCAGGATCGCCACCTCGTTACTTCCGGGTTGGTCCTCTTGGGATAAGAAGGCGCGACCCAGAAGCGGTTTCACTCCAACCACGCTGAAGAATCCCGCTGTGACCAACAGGCCCTGTACGCGCTCCGGCGTTTCCCCGCCGGTCAGGTTCATAT
>JBOGKI010000573.1:2840-3230 GCA_050745605.1 Terriglobia bacterium
GGTCAAACGAACGGCTCTGCTTTTCCCAATCCAGGAAGTCGGCGGGAGAGGTTGGAGCACGAGTGCCCTTGGCAATCGCCACGAGCCGGCCAGCTTGGGGAAGCGCCACCGGACGCAACAGGAAAGCATCGGCAACACTGAAGATCACGGTATTCGCGCCAATCCCCAGCGCCAGCGTGATCACGGCCACGGCCGTGAAGCCCGGATTTTTGGCCAACATGCGTAGGCCGAATTTCACGTCCTGAAATACGGCGCCCATTATTCACCTTAAGCGACCAGCTTTCAGCCGTCAGCCATCAGCATGGTAGGGGTTAGGTCCAATACTGTTCATTTAGGCCGCTATACCAGTCTCAAATGCGACCCAGGGCGGGCCTTGTGCCCGCCCGCGGG
>JBOGKI010000574.1:0-3229 GCA_050745605.1 Terriglobia bacterium
CTGCGAGTTTTGCCCAGTCCGCGCAGGATGCGCAATTGAATGAGGGCCGCCTGGCGGACCGCCTGGAATTCTCGGTCACGCGCCAGCGCGCCACCGACATGCTCAACTCCACTTCCAAGGCCATTGCAAGCTCTGTGGCCCTGACCGGCAACACCGCCATCAACTCCGCGGTTTCGGGAACCTCCACGGTTGCCGTTCCCACCGGTCATTCGGTGGATCAATTGCGTGACTGCATCCGCAAGTCCGGCGACGTGGAGGGCTGTCGCGCCAAAGGAGACCAATAGCCATGCCACCCGTCGCGAGCCGAACGATGAAACCGGCCTGTCTTTTCGTGCTCTCGATGCTGATCCTGGTCCCCGTCGCGGGACTTGCCTACCAGGATTCGGCGACACCACCCACGTCGCCGGCCACACCCCCCGCGTCCGCCTCACCTGCCAACCGTAACGCGGCAGATCGCCTTCCGGGTTTCTCCCCGCAAGCCATCCGCAAGGTCCGTGTAGACCTTTACTTTCAGGCGGCCCGCGAGCCGCTTGCCAAGCTTGCGCCCCAGGTTTACGCGCTTGCGTCAAATTCCGAGCGGTGCCGGTTGAGCAGCGGAGCCCAGGCTTGCGATTTGCCGGGGGAGCCTTTGAAGGGAAGCGACTTAAGGCAGATCTTGAAGTATTACGTGAAGGGCCCGGTCGAGGCCGCGCTCGATCAGCAGCAGCTTGATATCCACAAGAGCGACTGGACTTGGCAACCCTACGTCAATCGCCGGAACCGTTAGAATGCAGAGACAAGAGACGAGAGACAAGAAAAGGCGCTCAGCAATCAGCGTTCAGCACTCAGCAAGCATATCGAAAAACCAGCGCGAGGGTTCGCCTGGCTCTTGCTGAAAGCTGATGGCTGACAGCTTGTCTCTCGCGCCTCTTGTCTCTGTTTTTGTCGCTGGTCGTAAAATGCTTCCGTGCCTTGCTCTGGCCATTTCGATCTGTTGTGCGCCCCTGCGGCGCGCGCCAAAGCAGAATCAGCGGTGGTGGCTTGTTCCACAAGCCGTGGCGTTGGCTTTCGCGGCGCCTGCAGCATCCCCCTTTCAGGTAGGCGCCACACGCCACCCAGGGCGTGAGGCTAGGGCTGACGCGGGACTGGACGCGAGTGGCAGGGAACCCGGCGAGGCCGCGTCGCCCGAGACGCCAGCATTCGGGAGAGCCACGACCGCCGGAAGCGAGACCAGTGAAGGTACCGACTTCGAAATCCTGCGGATCGAGAAAGACCTCGACCGGATCAATGATAATCCGGCCGCGCGGCGCGCCTTTTACAACCAGATCGATGAGATGGTCTCGAGAGTCCGCAGTGGAAAGTTGATTCCCCATCAACTCATGCTTGCAGGCGCATTCTCCGACCAGGCTGCTCCCACGCCCGTGCGTTTCACCGCATTAGCAGCCCCTGCCGCGCCCCAGGCTCGGGCTGATCCCGGCAGACTTGAGTCTCCAGATCGTCCGCCGGCCGCATTCAAGGAGCTGCACTCCACAACACCTCTGCCCGTGTTTGCGGCAATACCGCCAACCCGCTCCTCTTTGGTGCCACGGCGCGATCCGGAGCCCCATCTTCCCGCCAACATTCCGGCGATTGAGAGTCCCACGGGCAGTCTGCTTGATCCCGAGGTCGTTTCCCGGCTATTGTATTGGGCAAACCAGAACCACTGTCCGGCGGAGCTGGCGCTCGCCACGGCGTGGCAGGAGTCCCACCTGGCGCTTGATGCTGCGGACGGATCATCGGGCGAAATCGGCATCATGCAAATCCTGCCGGCTCGCGCCAAGGCGGAGGGGGTGAATCCACGTAGCCTGCGCAATCCGGATGTGGACATGTGGCTGGGAACGAAGCTGCTTGGGGAATATTACCAGCAGAATGGGAATGTTCGCCGCGCCGCCATGCAGTATGTGGCCGGTCCGAACGTGTTCAATCATCACTACCCGGAGCGCGTCCGCCATTACATTGCCGGATATTCAAATTCCGTACAGAATTACGCCGAATACTTCAAGTCCTACGTTAACTTTTGAAGTGCTCGGCAGGAACAGAATTTTGCCAGAATGCGCCCGCTGTTGCCGACGGATGGCGGCCGCCACGCCCATGACCGGCGGCGCCTACCCAGCGTGATCCTGGCTTTCCAACACCGCCGGGCGGCGTTCAAAGATGGCCGAGTCTCGTAAGCAACATGTATCCCCTCTTCCCTCGCCTTGCGCAGTGCACTCTTGTCCTATCGTGCTCTGCCATCGTCGTTGGAAGCGGCTAGCCCCTGTGCTATACTCTGCGCATTCTTGACATTTTCAAATTCCCATTTGGGGGCAAGATGAGCGTCGTAGAAACCGAGAAGGAATACAGCATCTATGAATCGATGGCGGCGCGCTTTGACGTGGCGTGCCGGAAGCTGAACCTGGACGACGGCATTTACCATTACCTGCGCACGCCCAACCGCGAAATCTGCGTGCATATCCCCGTCTTGATGGATGATGGAAAGCTCCAAGTACTTGAAGGCTACCGTGTGCAGCACAGCATCGCGCGCGGGCCTTGCAAAGGCGGGCTACGTTACGCTCCGGACGTGACCCTGGATGAGATTCGCGGCCTGGCCGCAGAAATGACCTGGAAGTGCGCCGTGGTGAACATCCCGTTCGGCGGGGCCAAGGGCGGCATCATCTGCGATCCGCTGAAGCTGTCGCCTGGCGAGCTCGAGCGCATCACACGGCGTTATACCGCGGAAATCCTGGATTACCTGGGGCCGGAGCGCGACGTTCCCGCTCCGGACATGAACACCAACGAGCAGACCATGGCGTGGATCATGGACACTTACTCCATGCACGTCCGCCACACCGTCACCGCCTGTGTCACTGGCAAGCCCATTGATCTGGGCGGCTCACGCGGGCGCAAGGAGGCCACCGGACGGGGCTGTATGATCGTCTGCGACCAAGCGCTGAAACGTTTCGGCCGGCCGCGCGAATCAACCCGCGTCATTATTCAGGGATTCGGCAACGTCGGCTCCCAGGCGGCGCGCCTGATGCACGAGGCGGGATACAAAATCGTGGGCGTTTCGGACGTGACCGGTGGCGTGTTCAATGCGCGCGGGCTGGATGTTCACGCCCTGATCGACTACGCCCAGGAAGCCAAGACCGTGCGCGGATTCCGCGGCGGTGAGAACATTGGCGGCGGCGAAATCCTGGAGCAGGATTGCGATGTGCTGCTGCCCGCGGCGAAA
>JBOGKI010000575.1:0-3228 GCA_050745605.1 Terriglobia bacterium
GTCATAGACCGCCGCTACAGCACGGAAATCGAAGTTATCACACAGACTCTAAAGGCCCATTGGAACTCCGCCCGCAGGCGGCGGGGTTGAAACCCCGCCCTTCCGGCCGCGCCAGCAAGGATGACAAGAAAACTGTGATCTTTATCGCTCGATGCGCGCGATGTTCGAATAAGCGGAACTGCCGCCATGGTTCAAAGCTCGAACCCGGTAGCAGACGATGCCGGTGGCGGGCGCGTGGGAATCCGTATACCCTTGAGTCTTGGCGGGAAGCGTTGCGAGCGTGTCCCACGCTGCTCCGGAATTGCCCTGGCGTCTCTCCACGCGGATCTGAGCGGGTCCGCCGCCGTGCACCGCCCAGGTCAAGTCAATGGATTGGCCGTTCACCACCGCATCCAGCGAGCTTGGCGCTTCCGGCAGCACGTCCCAATCAAAATAGTCCTTATCCGCAACGGCAACGACGCTGTCCCTGATGGGTACGGATTCGAGCGTGTCCGTGGTTCCTTTCTTCCACTCGAGCGGCGTGATTTTGCCCGAAAGCACGTCAATCAGGACCGGATGCTTGATGCCCGTATTTTTCAGAGCAAGGCTTGCATACAAAGGTGGAAATGCATTTCCAGGCAGGCTGTGAGCCGCCAGCCAGTAGGCCACAATCGCCTTGTTGGTGCGAGAGCGGAAGCCGTATGCCAGGAATGGAAACTTGGTCTGCCGCCGCAGCGCGGGAATTTCCGAGCTCTCAACACGGATGGAAGGATCAAAATGCGTATCTGAAAATAACGCGTTGGTGTTCTGATAAGCGTAAAACACCGGCCGGGGAGTGAAATCATCGGGCAGGTAGCGCAATCCGTGGATGAACCCGAAGTCATCATATTCATTCGCGTCCGTGCCTGACGTGAGCAGCCAGACAAAGGTCCTCACTCCACGCGCCCAGTTGTACACCAGCCCGCGCGGGATGTATTTGGCCTGCACGGACTCATCCGATCCCACCCAGGATGGAATGGAATTGAACTCATCATCCCAGAACTGGATACCCGACCGAATACCGGGATAGTCGCGGACCAGTTTACGGAGCTTGGCCGGCGACTCTTCGCCGTAGGCGCCGTAGTCCATGCTCTCCGGATTCAGATTCTGTCCGTACCCGGGATAAGTGTGGTAAGCGAAGACGTCAATCCCGGAGGCACACTGGCAGGTGTCGAGGGCTCGACGGGCGAAGTCGCGTCTGGGATCGGCCTGGCCGCCGTAAATCACCTTAGCGGTCGGATCGGTCTCGTGGACGGCGGGAATGAATGCCTTCAGCAGGCGCCCGTACTCCTCCGGATTTCCCCAGGGATTCCAGTAACCGATGTCCTGCTCGTTCCAAAGCGCGTAGTAATGAATGCGGCCGCGGAAGTGATTCACCATCCAGCGCACATAGCGCGTAAAAGCCTCAATCTGGGGGGGCGTTTTGGGCGGCCAGAAAACGGAATAGAGGCTGCGGTCATCGTTGTGGAAGGAACCGGGCTCGGGGATGATGGAATCCGGAAGGCGTCCGGCTGGCGAAGTGTACATGGGGTTACCGTAGAGCAACTGCACCTGCACCTTCACGCCGTTGTCCACCAGCGAGTCCACGTAGTCGTCAACTTCGGGCGAGATGGAGAAAACTCCCCGCTTTCTCTCGACCCAATCCCAACTGGTCTGGTCGGAGCTGTTTTCGTACTGCCCGATGCGAATCCAACTGACGCCTGCGTCAAACATCCGGGTCCACCACCAACGGTCCCAGGGTAGCGACGGCTTGCGGGGAAGGTCAGAATTGATTCCGAAGCCGTTCACAATCTGCGACGAACGCTTGGGAGGTACCTGGCCGGGAACCGCTGCCTGATCGCTGCCCGAAGCTCCGCGAGGCATCAACAGAACAAAAGAGAATAAGGCCAGGGCAGGAATTGCAACCCTGCGGAAGCCGGGAAGACGAGATTTGGCCATGACAAGAGGTTCCTCTTATTGATTTCGGAAGTCTTAATCTGCTTGCTGTTGCCGACGGCCGCCAGCTCCAATTCCAGAGCGCGGCATTCATCATTCCGCACCGCCGGAAGTGGCTGGGGGCAAAGCGGCCCCGATCCTTTGCAGAAAAGACCGCGGCTGGGGCGGGATAAGCTGGCGTACGTTGCCCAAGAAACTCCTATCCTCTATTCCTCATTGAATTCGCCAGCGCGCCGGAAAGGCTCGACATAGTGGCCATCTTTACGCGGCTGCAGCTTTCGCAACTCAGCAACGATTTTGGCGCGATCCGCAGGATCCCAGTCGGGGCGATACTTGTGAATCGCGGGTTCAAACTGGCTGACGTGTTTCAGGGCTCCTTCCACTTTGAGGTCCATAAGGCTGTCGATGTTCACCCAATAATTGGCGTCCTGAGGAGCGGGATAGAAGAAATACATGTCTGGAACCTTGTAAGGCTTCAGGTTTCGCTCCAGGAGTTGGTTGGGAAAATAAAGCCAAAACTCGGCGGCGCGCACTGCGTCGATGGTGTTCTGGGCTGCCATGCGGTGATCCGTCTTGTGCCAGCGCACGTACCAATTGCCGGGATCTACGCTGAGCAAAACATCGGGACGGATGCGGCGGATGATGGCGGTGGCTTCCTCAACCAGCTTGGGTTGCGGCGCATATTCGAGCATCCCATCGTCGTAACCCATCCACATGACGTTCTCTTGCGGCGTTCCCAGCACCGCTTCTGCGTCCTCTTCCTCCTTCTTGCGAATGCGGGCAAGGTGCTGCGAAGTCATATCAAGGTCGTAGGAACCCTTGTCATCATTGGTATAAAGGACAATAAAAACCTTGTTGTGGTTCTGGTTCAGCATGGCGATGGTCGCGCCTGCTCCAAAAAGCTCGTCATCAGGGTGTGGGGAAAACACCAAAACCGTCTTATTGTGCAGATCCTCGATCCGCTGCTCCTGAGCCGCACCGGAAGCAGCCACGAGAAGCACCACCGTCAATCCAAGCGCAAGCTTTCGCATCGAGATTTTCTCCTTATTGAGTTCGCATCGAACCAAGATCGAGATCGTGCGCGGCCTTGGTGATCGGTCCCGTTCTGCGTTGGCTCAGGCGCCAAGCTGCTGAATCGAAACGGGAGCGCCTTGAATCACGTGGTCGTCCGATCGGCGCGAAGAAATTCCCTGTGGCTTCCCATTCGCACCGATTCAGAATATCCATTTCAGAGCGAATTGAATTTGTCGCTGGTTTTCCGGAACGGTGCTGGAG
>JBOGKI010000576.1:0-3189 GCA_050745605.1 Terriglobia bacterium
AGGTGAGGCTGCTCGATCTGTTCGAGGGCCGCCGCCAGCTGATCGTGTATCGCGCCTTCTTCGAGCCCGGAGTGTTCGGCTGGCCCGACCACGCCTGCCGCGGCTGCTCCCTGGGCGCCGATCAGGTCGCCCAACTGGCCCATCTGAACGCCCGCGACACCACCCTCGCCTACGCCTCACGCGCACCACAGGCGGACATCGCGCGCCTCAAGGCGCGGATGGGTTGGGAGATGCCCTGGTATACCATCATCGATGGCTTCGACGCGGACTTCGGCGTGGATGAATGGCACGGCCACAACGTATTCTTCCGCGATGGCGATCGGGTGTTCCGCACATACTTCATCAACAGTCGCGGCGACGAGGCCGAGCGCGAGCATGTCCTCCGCCAAAGGCTTGAACCCCTTCATGCCAAATTCAGCTACATTCTGCTTGACTGTCCGCCGGCGCTGGACCTGCTTACACTTAATGCCCTCGTTGCCGCCGATTCCGTTCTCATTCCTGTCCAATGCGAGTATTTTGCTCTGGAAGGCGTCTCCGAACTGATGGATACCCTCATCCGCATCCGGCGATCGTTGAATCCTCGCTTGGCTGTGGAGGGGATTCTGCTCACCATGTACGACGACAGGACAAATCTTGCTCATCAGGTCCAAGATGATCTGCGCGATTTCTTCGGTGAACAGGTGTTTCGAACCGTCATTCCCCGCAATGTCCGCCTAGCGGAGGCCCCGAGCTACGGCAAATCGATATTTCTTTACGATCCTGATTGTCGAGGCGCGCAGAGCTACGCCGAGCTTGCCAAGGAGGTGATGCTGCATGACCAGAAGGGCGTTGGGGCGCGGGCTTAGCGTCTTGCTCGGCGATGATGCAGCGGCGCCTTCGGAGCTTCAGAAGGTTCCAATCGACCTCATCGATCCGAACCCGGCTCAACCACGTAAGACCTTTACCGAGGAGAGCCTGCGCGAACTCGCTGATTCTATTAAGGCTACCGGCGTTGTGCAACCGGTACTCCTCCGCAAGCTCGAATCCCGCTATCAGCTTGTGGCCGGTGAGCGGCGGTGGAGGGCCTCACTGCTGGCCAACCTCCCGACGATCCCTGCCCTGGTTCGGACCATCAGCGATAAAGAAGCCCTGGAGATCGCCCTCACTGAAAACCTGCTGAGGGAGGACCTTAACCCGGTTGATGTGGCCAATGCCTACAAGGCTCTTCAAGAAAATTTTGGTCTGAATCACGAGGAAATCGCGGCTCGGCTCGGAATCAATCGCACCACGGTGACCAATACGTTACGGCTGCTTCGCTTGCCTGCGCCGGTCCTGGCACTGATCGCCAAGGGCGAACTCAGCCCCGGCCATGCCCGGGCGTTGCTCGGCCTTGCCAACCCCGAGGAGCAAATCCGGGCTGCGACGATCTTCCGGGAGCAGGGCTTGTCCGTAAGACAGGCAGAAAACTGGGTGGCGCAGGCTACGCTTCCCTCACAAACTGAGCCCAAGCCGCAACAGAAACCGGAAGACCCGAATATCCGATCGGCTGTCACAGAGCTTGAAAGGGCGCTCGGAACTCGAGTGAAAATCGTTGGCAACGGCCAGCGTGGAAGGATTGAAATCTCCTATTTTTCCCAAGAGGACCTGAACCGCATCTATGATTATTTGATGAGCCGATCAGTTCAATAAGCAAGCATGTTGTTTACTATTGTTATAGTTATTCCATTAAATTAGCCAACCGGAGGACCTGATGCAACTTACTCACCGAAAACCTCAAGCCTTGACAGAGTTTTCCGACCTTGGGCGCCAGGAAGTGATCGGCCTACTGGAACCCGGGGTCGAAATGGAGGGAAAGATTAAGCTTTCCTCGGGTGCTTTTCGCCTTAACTCGCACTTTAAGGGCGAAATTGAAGGCGAGGGGATGGTTCTGGTGGCAGAGCAGGGAGAGGTGGAGGCCTCAATTAAAGTGAAGGCGATCAGCGTGACCGGAAAAGTGAAGGGGTCTATCCACGCCGCTGACCGTATTGAAATCAATCAGCATGGCGTCGTTCTAGGGGATATCTTCACTCCTGTTCTGGTGGTGGAGCCGGGTGGCTACTTTGATGGAACTTGCCATATGCCCACACCAGAACCAGGCGATAAAACTACAAATGAGGTTGATAGGCCGGAACGGAGCATTTGATTGAGATGTTTTCATTCCGATCAGTGAGTGCGTGGTCGCAGCGGTGGATTTCCTGGGCCAGGGAGTTAGCGACCGCGTGCAAATTGCGCACTAACATTATAAGTATAGTAACAAGTCGGCAGCCAGTGCGGGCGGGGCGCGTAAGATACAATATAACTGAGGGTCGGCGCTGATTATCGTGCGCATTGAAGCGTCATTTAAATTACTCACGTAGTATTTATGTTGCTGCAGTTCTCTCAAGCTGGGCCTGCAACCCTGCCGGCCGCGACATATCGTTTGCGAACAGTACTGGAATTTGCAGAATGGAGGGAACGGCCTTGAGACACTACAAGACATTAATCTTCGTATTGGCTTCCACGGTGATTTTGCTACCGAGCGCCGGAAAAGCTGCAAAGCCGCTAAGTCCGCCGCCCAGTAACACCGGAACCGAATCGGGCGGATTTGGCAGCGTCAACTTTCCAGTTTCCTGCGCATCTCAAGTGCAGGCGGCATTCAACAAGGGAGTGGCTCAGCTCGACAGTTTCCAATACGAGCAATCTCAGAAGACTTTTGCGGAGGTGGCCAAGCAAGATCCGCATTGCGCCATGGCCTATTGGGGACAAGCCATGTCGCTTTATCATCAGCTCTGGGACTGGCCGAAGGCCGCCACGCTCAAGACCGGCCGGCAATTGATTGAGAAGGCTCAGCAGGCCGGCGCCGCATCGCCCCGCGAGCGCGAATATATCCAGGCTGCCGCCATCTATTACCCGGACAATCCGAAGCTCGATGATGAGGCTCGTGCCGTGGCTTATTCGCAGGGCTTGGCCAAGCTCCATCAAGATTATCCCACGGACGAAGAAGGAGCCGCTTTCTATGCGCTCTCTCTGATCGCCATTCGAACCCCCGACAAGGCCGAAGAGATGGCCAACCGCAAGCAAGCCATCGCCATTCTCGATAAGCTCTTCGTCGAAGAGCCGGACAACCCCGGCGTGGCCCATTATTTGATTCACGCCAGCGACACGCCCGCGCTGGCGCCGCTGGGCCTGAAG
>JBOGKI010000577.1:0-3187 GCA_050745605.1 Terriglobia bacterium
TCCCAGGCTACCACCAATACTGTTCAGTTAAGGGTAGGGGCGACCCTTGTGGTCGCCCGCGAGCGGGCCCAAGACCCACCCCTACGTCGCATCTGAAATTGCGTTCGCTGGTACAGTAGCCTAGGTGAACAGCATTGCTGCTAACCTGCACGATACGTGAAGCGCCTTCCACAGAATGTTCAGATTCATCGCCAAATTCAGAAATGTTCACGCGCGGGCATCATGCCACGCTCAATACGGAATTTCAACACTGCCGTTCAGGGCCGAGATTTTAGACCCTTCCGCGTCCCGCACCACTTCCCGCACCATGTAGCTTCCGGGTTTTACGTCGAACCGGGTGCCGACGGTGATTCCCGACTGATCGAGGCGCGCCAGGCTGGTGTCTAGCAAGTGAAACTGCAGGGTTTTTTGTTTCGCCATCACCATATTCCCGTCCTGGTCGAAAATCGCCGTGACCAACGTAACGTCATCCGAGTTCCTTCCCGCCGCTTTGCGGAAGGGAAGATGAGAAAGGTCAAGGTGCGTCAGCACGGAAAGCTTCACTTGGGTCGAATCGACCTTAAAGAACTGAGTGTGGAATTGCACGGGAATCTGGTCCATCTTATCCTGGGAAAAGATGGCCTGCTCGATCTCCTCCTTCGCCTCATCCTCCGGGAGCGTGCCCTTTTTCGGAGCAAAGTAGCCCCTTCGCGCCTGAATATTGGAGGCGCTGGTTCCCGTCACTTTTACCCTGATCTGATGAAATCTGCCGTCATCCTTCAGATTTTCAGGAGAGAAGCCAAGAATGTAGTAAACCGCCGGCTCGGCCCCGGCTTCGACGAACCCGGCGTAATAGTCGTTGCTGTTTTGAAAAACCAGGCCGCCGGTTCCGTCCGCGAGTTCCATCAGAACGTCGGATTGAGCCTGGTCTGAGTCGACCATGATCTGGGTCTTCACTCCCGCGTCTTGGGCGTCCGTAATGCGGGAGTCTGGCGTCGAGGCGTCCCCGCCCGGAATCTCGGTGTAGAGCCCTCGGGCATCGAGGGTGTTGACGATCACGCGGGAGCGCAGGGCGCTGTCAATAATCTGCTCGACGTCATACTCGAGGTTATTGGTCAGAAATCCGGGAGAGACCATCACCACCTGGCGTTCGCCGGGAAGCATGCGCATCCGCACGATCAGCGTCTTCAGTCCCCGAATCGCATACTGCGATTGCATCTGCGATTGCTCGTACACCTCCCGGGCCTTGGCCTCGGCGTCTTGGGCGGCGGTGGCGGCACAATTGGAGGAAGTGTTTCCGACATCGACGCACATACATTGGTAGGCTTCGTCGTCCGCAGCCTTGGTGGCAAACAGGTCGTTTTGGTAAAGCATCTTGTATGCCTGATACGGCGAAATGAGCGGACAGTCATGGGGGTTATTCTGGATAACCGGGCGGGGGGTCAGGCGGTTCAGCGTTGAATCAATCTTGTCACGATCGGCGGTGAAATCCTGCGTGACCTGGCCGGAAGTGGTGTAGATGCCGATCCGGTCACCCGGATTCGTTGCCGTCGCAAGGTAACGAATCGCGGCAGCGCGAGTGCGGGAGAGGTCCTCAAAGTTATCTTCGACGTCGTCGAAAAAGAGAGCCACGTAACGCTGCGGGAGGGAAGCCGCAGCAGGGCTTGCCAACGTTCCGGCCGGTGGCTGGCCGTGAACGGGCAATTTAGAGGAAGCAGCAAGGTTGCCGTGACGCTCGACTTCAAACTGGCTGACGATTTGCGGTTTTCGGTTGTCGAAGATCTGAAACTCGTCCTTGGTGAGATTGGCGACCGTGTGGCCCTTCGCGTCCCGCACCACCACCGGCACCAGCACCAAGTTCTTCTGGACGCGCAGGCGGAAACTGGGAAGCGTGACGGCAGTGGAAAGTTCGGGCGGGGCGGAATTTTGGGGAGATGCGGCATGAAGAGTGCCAAGGCCTTGTTGCAGCACAGCAAGAAGAAGCACGGTCAGAGCGCGCAGAATGCTTGTGCGCGAGACCTTCATTGAGCGGAACACTTCCATCTTACCGCCCCCTGGAAAGGGTCCAGCCGGCTTGCAGCTCCGAATCAGGAAACTTGGCAATCGAGGAGTTGTCTGACTGGACGCACCCAACCGTTGCTTAGTATCCGGCGGTCTGCCTGGTAAGTCAAGTTGAGGACGCGCCGCTCCCGCTGAATCCACAACAGGACGCTTGGGTAGCGACTCAGTTTGATCTTTCCTGGCGTGGTTCGGCGCCGGCATCCCAGCCGGTGGAGATCCATGCCCGAGACGAGCTTTTTTCCCGAGCGAGCTCAGCACGCCATTTCAGTTAGTACTTCGAAGCTTGGTGTGGTGGCTGAATGCGTTTCAGATGCGGGCGGCCGTTTGCTCCGCTTCGTTTTTTCAAGCAAGTTATGCCAGCCTTTAGTTTCAATAAGTTGCATCACAAGCGTCTTGCGCTAAAAGTGCTATTTTCCGGTTCGTTTTTGGTGTTTTTTGAACACCGATCCTTTGTTTTCAATAACATCTCCGCTTCGTTTTGCAAAAATAACATCTCTTTTTTTTTGGCGTCTTGGCGTTTTGGCCGGCGTTATTTTTCAAGCAGTTAGCGTGGCCATATTCGTGGATTTTCGACATATTATCCCTTCCTGCGGACATGAAGGACAGATGGACCAGTGGCCCCCCGGCACTCTTCATGCCTGAAAGCGGTCCTCAATTCTTCGTGCCTAGGACAAAGAAGGCGTGCCGTGGCGACCCTTCGCGGACTGCTTCGACACACCATCGTCATGATTCACTTGGGGCCGTGCGAGGGGGGAGCCAGTGCGGCCGGATGAAACGGAGTCAGCTTACATAATAAGTTGATCTACGCCAAAAAGCAAGGAGATTCGGTAGTGGGTCAGTTTGGTTTCTGTAGCGGCGGTCTGTGACCGCCGCTGTTGATTCCACATCGTTTTCGGCGCTCATAGAGCGCCGCTACAGCAAACTGCACCACTACCGGAGATTCGGGGGTGGGTGGTGTCCTGATTTGAATCTGTGATGTCGAGTTCGGGCCAATGTCATCCTGAGCCCTTCGGCCGCGCTCAGGGTAAACTTCGCGAAGGATCTCAGTATTTAATCTTAATACCAAGATTCTTCGTCGCCTTCAGCTCCTCAGAATGACGAGCCTGGCAGCAGCGAGAGAAAAACACTCGCCGTGGCTACCCATGCC
>JBOGKI010000578.1:0-3182 GCA_050745605.1 Terriglobia bacterium
TGCTCGTTCAGCGCCGCGAGATCCTGGCTCTTCAGCGCAGCCCAACGCGCCATGAGGCCATTCAACGCAGCCAGACGAGTGGCTATGGCTGCCGTCATTTGTGTGGTCGGCGCCACGTCTGCCCCTTGCAGGATTCCCAGGAGTTGACGCAGTGACCCACCGACGCTGTTCAGCGTGTCAGGTCCGCGACGCATGAAGAAGCCAACCCCGCCCAGTTCGCGGCCCGCGATCGCCTCGGCCTTCTGATCCAGCGCCGCGAGTGATTCCGCCACGGAACCCCGCCCCGCCCCTTTTTCCAGCTTTTGGAGTTGTACGTGTAGGTTGCGAATTTGCTCAACCCCCATGGCACCTTCCACCAGGCCGTCGTACACCTGCTTCGACAGCCTGAACTGCTCCATGAGGCCGGAAAGCGGGGTTTTGACACGAGGATCCATTTTCACCGTGAGCGGCTGCGTATAGCTCTCGCCGCCTACCATGAGCTTGACGGTGTAGTTCCCGGGCATCACCCAAGGCGACGTTGGAGCAGGCCCGGTGTTGTGATAAACCGCCTGCATGGGATACTCCACGTGAGATCCGGGCACAGGCGGATAGTGCATATCCCAAAGGAAGCGGTGCATTCCAGGCTGGGCGGAAAGCCCTTGGGGTGGGCGTACCCAATAGATTGGAATCTGCAACATCGGGCTGATTTGCGGAACCGGATCGGTGCTGGAATAGCGCCGCACGAGCTTACCGGTACTGTCGAGGATTTCAAGTGTCGCCGAGCCGGATGGCGCTGACTTCAAATAGTAGTCGATGATGGCGCCGTCCGGCGGGTTCTGTCCGGCGGGAACATCGGGCGGCAGCGGCGTGTCCGTATTCACATCCCAGCGCACGCGCGTGGCAGGCTCGGGGTTGAAGAGATAGGCGTTGGCATCAGCCACGGTGCCGCTCAATTGGCGAAGCGGCGTGATGTCATCCAGGATCCAGAAGCCGCGCCCATGGGTGGCGGCAATCAGATCGTCATCCTTGATCGTAAGATCGCGAACCGACGTCGCCGGCATGTTCAGCCTCAAGGATTGCCAGTGGCCGCCGTCGTCGAACGAAACATACACGGCGCGCTCCGTGCCGGCGAAGAGCAGCCCTTGGCGATGCGGATCCTCGCGGACCACGTTCACGTCGGCGCCGTCCGGAATGCCATCCGTGATGTCCTTCCAGGTCTTGCCGCCATCGTGGGTGCGATAGATGCGAGGGCGCAGATCGTCGAGGCGAAACGTGTTGATGGCGGCGTAGGCGGTTTGCTTATCAAAGTGGCCGGCATCCATGATGGAAACCTTCCACCAAGGTTTGAGCTCCGGTGGCGTCACGTTCTCCCAATGTTGACCGCCATCCGTTGTTAGCTGGATCAAGCCGTCATCGGTACCCGCCCAAATCAGGTTCAAATCCAGGGGCGATGGAGCGACCGCATAGATGACGCCACGCTGGGAGGACTTGGCCGAAGGTTGGTCTCGGTACTTGCCGACACTGGCCGGAACTTCCCACGTCTTGCGGGTAAGGTCCGGACTGATCTGCTTCCAATTCTGGCCTCCGTCGCGAGTCTCCCAGAGAGTGTTGCCCGCAAAATACAGAACATGCGGATCGACAGGCGAAAAAATCACCGGCGCGGTGCGCACCGCGCGGAATCCTGGGGAACGGAGAGGCTCAGGTGAAACCTCCGCCACCTGTCCCGTCTGGCGATTGAAGCGCGTCAGCTTGCCGCCGTAAACCATGTCGGGATTCAGCGGGTCGGGAGCGACGTAACCGTATTCTTCCGCGCCCACCGTCCACCAATCGCGTTCTGTGATCTCACCCCAATTGCCCCGGCTCGAGACGCAGGCCGAGCCGCTTTCCTGCTGGCCGCTGCAGACGCGATACGGAAATGCATTGTCCGCCGCCGCGTGGTACATCTGCGCGGTCGGCTGGTTGTACCAGGAGCTCCACGATTGGCCGCCATTCACCGTGATGATGGCGCCTTGGTCGCTACCGAGCAGGATGATGTTCGGGTGGCGCGGATTGATCCAGATGTTCTGGTAATCGTCGCCGCCCGGCGCACCGCGAATGCCGGTCCAGGTTTTTCCGCCATCGGTGGATCTCCAAGTCACGATGCTCGTGACATAAACCACATCGGGATTCTTCGGATCAACCTGGGGCACGGCCAGGTCGCCGCCGCCGATGCGCTCCGCCGGACGTGGATCGGTGGTGGCGCGATGCCAATGCTCTCCGCCGTCATCCGAGCGGTAGATGCCCAGGCCTTTTCCCGACAGATAACCTCCCGGTTCATTGGTGGCCAGGGTGGCGTAGATGCGGCTCGGCTCGCTGGACGCAACGGCCACGTTGATCTGGACCAGGTTCTTGGGCAAGCCGTTGGTGAGTTGCCTCCAGTGGTCACCGCCATCGGTGGATTTGAACAGGCCGCCGCCGGTGCCGCTCCACGCCGCGTTTTCCCACGGGCCTTCCCGCGCTTCCCACAGCGAGGCGTAAACGATGTTGGGGTTCGAAGGGTCCATCTCCACGTCGGACCCGCCGGTGTTTTCGTCCTTGTAGAGCACTTTTTGGAAGGTCTGGCCACCGTCCGTCGAGCGGTAGATGCCGCGTTCCGGGTTAGGGCCGTAAGGATGGCCGAGAACGGCCACGAACAAACGGTTGGGATCGTGGGGGTCAACAACCAGGCGCGGGATTTGCTGGCCGTCGCGCAGGCCAAGATGCGTCCAGGTTTTTCCGGCGTCGGTCGATTTGTAAATGCCGTCGCCAGTAGAAAGATCGGGGCGGTGCAAGCCTTCACCGCTGGCCACATACACCATGCTCGGATCCGAGGGCGCCACGGCGATCGCGCCGATTGAGCCGGTCGGCTCGTGGTCGAAAATCGGCTGCCACGTCCGCCCGTAATCGTTGGTCTTCCACACGCCGCCATTCACGGCGCCGATGTAAAAGACATTGGGCTGGCTGGGCACGCCGCAAACGGCCCGGGTCCGGCCTCCACGCAACGGGCCAATCTCCCGCCAACGCATTTCCTGAACCATGCTTTTCGGAAATTGCGGCGCGGCCGCTAAACTGACTCCTGCCACCATCAGCGCGAACAATACGATGAGGCCACTTGGGAAATAATGACGAATCGCTCTGGAAAAGAGTTTCATGGGTCTGCCCTCCGAAAGCGGCAACTATACCCC
>JBOGKI010000579.1:0-3180 GCA_050745605.1 Terriglobia bacterium
GGCCTGACACCCGCATTTTTACTGGGTTTCTGCCCATTTTACAATGGGTTCGTTCCTCGAGGCCAAAACCCGATCCTCTGTTTTCAATCACTTCGGTGGCTTTGATCGTATAAAAGCCCTTATGGGCGTCATTCAACATCGTTCGCGCCCGCATTTTTATTGGTCTTTTTCGGCTCGACGGGCTGGCTTTGTTCGCGACGGAGGAGGACGGTCTTCCGTTCAATCTGGCGGTCGAGCCGGTTCAACTCTCGGGTCAGCCAGCGCTGGTCAGCCGTGGGTACCAGGCACTCCGCCCGCATGGTGGGGGTCACGTCCACGTGCTGGCGCAGGTAAAGCTGATATTGTTGGGTGACATTGGAAATCTCGGCCAACAATTCGCGGCGCAGCAGGGACTGGTCGGCGGGATTGGCAGCAGTCTCCGGCGTAGCGGCCAGTCCAGCGAAGAGGCCTTTGATCAAAGCGCCGCGCAGCGTGGGAGCGGCACCATAAACCCAACCGATAAACGTCTCCGCGCCTTTCCAGACGCCAGCCTCGGCGCAATCCTTGAGACGGTCCAGCCACTCCAGCAGCCTTTGGAATTTGGCGGCCGAGTCCTCCTCCCAGATCACGCCGACGCTGAGCGCGGCCGGATGCAGCTCGGCGGTGATCTTCTGAGAAATCTCAAGACTGCGGCGTTGACGCGCGATTTCCAGTTGCTGGACGCGGCGGGCGAGCAAAGCCGCCTGGCCCCGTTCCAGACGCTGCCGTTCCCAGCGCCGGGCGGCGAGATCGTCCACCAACAGTGCGGCGGCACGGGTGGCGGGCCGGTAGGAGTCGAGCAGGTCCTGGTGGAGGCGCGTAAACTCTTCCGGGTCTTCACCCAATTCCACGATGCTGGCGTAAATCGTCCGCAGGCTGGGACTGTCCTTGCCGGCGTACCGCCCGTGCTTCAGACGGTTGCGGGAGGCGCGAACCTTGCCGGCGGCGGTGCGCGGGCCGCTGGATTTCCGGGCGTTGCGGCGGTTGGCGGCAATGCGCTGCGGGCTTGAGACAGGGGCGGGAACAGCAACGTCCGGCTGAACATCAGTAAGTGATGGCTCGTCCATGATAAGAGTCCTTTGGAAAGGGGTATTTAACAATCTTATATTACTCTATAAGTATATAATTGTCAAGGACTTTTTGGACTGTTGGTTCCGTTAAGCCATGGCTTAGAAGGTGTGAAAGGTTCGACAACGCCTGTCATCCTGAGCGAAGCGAAGGATCTAAGCTGTTTGGCTTCAATAATAGGCGAGATGCTTCGCTGCGCTCAGCATGACAGCTTCGAGTCTTTTCACACCTTCTTAGTCAGTTATGGAATGCCAGGGGCGGCCGCCACAGGCGCTAATGGCTTCCTTCCAGTTTCCTGAAATGAACCTGGTCCTGGCCGTAGTGCGGGTAGCCACGGTCAGCGTTTTTCTGACCGTGGGCTTTTGCGCATGTAAATACCCACGGCACACAAACCGTGCCGTGGCTACGCAAAACTTCCGTGCGGTTTGCTGATTGGCCGGTAGCGCTGAGTTTCGCTGCCCAGAAACGCTGCGGCTTTTGGCGGCAAGCAAACGCGCTCCGATGCTACGCGCTGTCATTCCCGTGCAAACGGGAATCCCCACCTTGGCGAGAACAGGCCCACGCGCCGACCGTGGACTCTTTATGGATTCCCGCTTGCGCGGGAATGACGGTCTGCTTGACACTCTGCGGGCAACAGCACACGATCCAGGGCAGGCATCCTGTGGCGAGATTGTATGGCGCCGGCTAGTCATCCGAGTTCCGGGTCGCCCAGATGCTGGCGCCCTGGGCTATCCTCTGTCGGCCCTCCGGGCCTCAGTATAGGACGCGCTGAACGCGTTTGCGGCAGTGCATTTTCGACCCTGTGATCCGGATTTCCGCACACACCGCGAAAAGCGCGGCATGTGCGCGACGCCGCCTGTGTAGCCACGGCATGCCGTTTATGGCGTGGGCTTCTCTTCTTGCCGCCTTCAGGCAAGAATGACCCTTGCAAGCGCGTACTTTTTATAGCACATGTGCTAAATTAAGGTGCAGGATGGCAGAGGGCCCGCAGCCGCAGAAAATCCCCCTAATTTTTTGCCGCACAGGAGCGGGAAGCGAGCCCGTGCGGGAATGGCTGAAGGGATTGCCGGAAACCGAGCGTCAGGCGATAGGCAAAGACTTGTTGCGGGCGCAATGGCGGTGGCCGGTGGGAATGCCGATGTGCCGCCCGCTGGGGAAGCGGCTGTGGGAAGTCCGCACCGACTTACCGACGGGGCGCAAAGCGCGGGTTCTGCTTTGTCTCTACCGCGGCCACCTGGTGGCGCTGCACGGGTTTATCAAGAAGACGCGAACAACGCCTGATGAGGATTTGGCATTGGCTCGTAAGCGTCAGAAGGAGCCGGAAGGAGCTGAACCAATGAGCAAGAAACGTATGGGTTCGAGCATCGATGATTTCCTCAGAGAGGAAGGCATCTTTGAAGAGGCTCAAGCGCAGGCCGTTAAGGAGGTCGTGGCGTGGCAGCTCGCACAGGCCATGAAGAAAAAGAAAATATCCAAGGCGCGGATGGCGGCGCTGCTCAAGACGAGCCGGACCCAGGTTGACCGTCTGCTTGATCCTAAAAACGACATCACGCTCTCCAGCTTGCAGCGGGCGGCGGCGATGGTTGGACGCCGGGTAACGATCGAGCTGGTGTAGGAAATGGGCGCGGCGCGGACGATGGTGCGATACCCTTGCAATGAACTTGCCTCAACTTTCTTTTCCGGAGAATCGCATACATGCCAAACAGCGGCAAGGATGCGCCACCCGCCGTTTCGGCAGAATACCTGCCGCTGGCGCGCACCGCAACATTGCGGTCCTTATCGCCTGGAACCCAAACGGCGGCATGCTGGCGCCACCCGACGACGCTAAGGCGGGTCGTAGCGTTGCAGATCCTCCATGGGATAGTGTTTGGCGTTGTCGGTGATCAGAGTTAGTTCATGGATAAGCGCAACGGCGGCAATCGTGGCATCGGCAATGGTTAGGGTGATTCCTTGGCGAGCGTAGTCTCGCTTGAGAATCCCTGCACGGCGCGCAGCTTCCCAGCTCACTTCGTAGTATTCCAGACTGCGCAGCAAACCTTCCGTGGCCGCTTCTTCTTGAGGCCTCAAACCCGCATAAACCTCGCTCACCTGGAT
>JBOGKI010000580.1:0-3176 GCA_050745605.1 Terriglobia bacterium
CCTTTACAGCGCTCAGGATGACGCGCGCGAGGCATTGTTCAGGAGCCCGTCGGCTCTACATCTGTGCTTGCAGAACCTCTCGCGGCATCCGGGTCATTCTGGACGGCGAGGCTGAATGAATGCGATGCGAGGGGGCTTGCTTCCGATCCTGTGTCTCAGACCAGTCAGCATCCGACGGCATTCTCTGCATGCGGATGCCGAGCGTACGCTCCAATTGGTGCAAGTCGGCGCGCTCTTCCCGTTCGAAGAGGGTTGAAGCCACGCCGCGCTCGCCAGCCCGTCCGGTGCGGCCTACGCGGTGGATGAAGCTCTCCGCGACCTGGGGCAGATCGTAGTTAATGACGTGGGCGATGTCCTGAACGTGAATGCCTCGGGAAGCCAGATCGGTGGCCACCAGAACGCGGTAGCGGCCCTTCTGGAATCCCGCGAGCGCGGCCGTGCGCTGGGATTGCGAGCGGTCACCATGGATCATGGCCACGGCGAACCCTTCACGATTCAAGCTGCGGGCTAGGCGCTCGGTCCCGCGCTTGGTGCGCGTGAAAATCAGGCAGCGGCCGGTCTCTTGATGGAGCAAACGATGGAGCACTTCGTGCTTGCGGCCGGCGGCAACTTCAAACGCCTGGACTCGCACGTTCTCCGAAGGCTTCAGGGTTGACCCAAAAGCGAGACGCACCGGGTTCTTCAGGTAGTCGTTCACCAGGTGCGCTACGGAGGCCTCGAGCGTCGCCGAGAAGCACATCGTCTGACGCACTTTGGGTAGGATTGACGCAATCCTGCAAATGGCGGGAAGAAATCCCATGTCCAGCATGCGGTCGGCCTCATCCAGGACGAGCACGCGCAGGGCGCGGAAGCTAACAAGCTTGCGATCCAGGAAGTCTTCCAAACGGCCCGGCGTGGCCACCACTAGGCGCGCGCCGTTGCGGATGGCGCTCAGTTGTTGTCCTTCGGCTAAGCCGCCCACCACTAGGGCCGCGGGTGACAGTTGCTTGCCCCTGAGCGCGTTGTACTGATCCACCACCTGCATCGCGAGCTCGCGGGTGGGGACCAGAATGAGGGCGGCAATTCCCGGCGTCTTTTGCCGGAGGAATTGTTCGATGATCGGAATCAGGAACGCCAGCGTCTTGCCGGTTCCGGTCTGGGCGGTGGCCAGCACATCTTTGCCGGCGAGCGCCTGGGGGATGGCCGCGGCTTGAACCGGAGTGGGTGTCGAAAAACGGGCGAACGCCAGGCGTTCCTGGGTGTAAAGTGAAATCGGAAAGTCTGAAAAATACTGCATCGATATTACCTTCTCTCTGGCGGAAGCCATCGCAGCGCGCACACGGGCTTCCGGGCGGGCACAGCAACTTGCATTGCCAGTCTTGGGTTTGAATTTACGCTGAAGCCATACGGAGGGAACTGAAGGCGGGAGGTCTCAGATCAGGTGTTCAACCCGAGCAACCGCGCCACACAACCGAAGTATTAAGCGCAAAGTCAGTATACCACACTCCAAGGGAATGGAGACCAGACAACGGGTCGTGGGTCAGTTGGGCTTCTATAGCGGCGGTCGGAGTTTACCCTGGCAGGGACCGCCGTTGTTGGATTCCTGATCGTTTTCGGCGCTCCCCGCTTTGCAGCGGGGACGGGAGCCGGGCGCCGCTACAGCAAACTGCACCAGCACCTGGTAGTGACTCATTTTGACGGGATGCTCAATGGGCCTTTTCGGAGGGGGGTTGGCTCTGGCCGGAGAGCCAGAGTCGGCATCTCTTCGGAAAGTGCCGAATCATGATTTGAAGTGATGGAAGGCCCCACGCCAAGCGAAAGGCGACCAGCGCCAAGATGATTACGAAGATGAGAAGCGTGTGCTCAGCACCGTGCAGCATGACTCCTGCATTCTACCACCCTCTGGGAGTCTCAGGAAGCGCAAAGCGAGTCACGATCCCGACAATGGGTTCAATTCCGGCCGCTCGTCACTGCTTTCGCGCCGCTGCCATGTATGCCCGGAGCGTAACAAACCGGTAGCCTCTGCTCTTGAGCTCGGGGATCAGTCGCGAGAGCAACGTCACAGACTGCGGCAGCTCGTGGAAAACGAGGATGTGATCGTAAACGCCGTGGCGCTCGCGCTGCGTGATGGTGCGCAAAACATAGGCATAATCCGACGGCTTTGGGCACTTCGACAGGTCATGGCCCACGCAGAAGTAATCTTCAGAATCCACGTCCCGCAGGTCCGGCGCCACCGAGCGGGATTTGGTCATGACGCGATAGCCGTCGGCCTCGATTTTTTTCTGAAGGTCCGGCCAAATATCCCAGTCCGGCGGGCGCAGGAAGGTTGGCTTGGTGCCGGTGATTCCCTGGATCACTTGGGAGCCGCGATCGATATCACGTAGTATCCAGGCGTCGCCATAGCGCTTCTCCATCAGCCGGAAATCGCCGTGGCCGTAGGTGTGATTCTCAATCTCGTGGCCCCGGAGGTGCTCTTCCGCCGCGGCCTCCCGGCAAACGCCGCCGTCCACTTTGCGGCAAAGCGAGTCGGCGTTTTTGGAGAGCCGCCAGCCCATCACGAAGAATGTGGCCTTCACCTGCTGCCGGTCCAGCAGGTCCAGCAAGCTCGCCGACGCAACGCCCTTGCCCGATCGCGTCCCCATCAACACGTAGGGCTTCGGGCCATCGTCGAAAGTCAGGGCGATCAGTTTGGGGGCGTGAGAGCCATTGGGCTCTGTCACCGCTTGCGGGGCGCGGACGCTCGCAGTTGGCAGCGGTACAGGCGTTGAACGCACGGCACTCAGAGGTAAGGTCATCAGCGCCAAAAGAGTGACGGTTTTCAACATGACTCCTCGTGAGGGCGTCTTGCCCGGCAGCATTGTTTGTGGCATCTCATTATTACCATAATTGCAGAAACGCAACCCGGCACCCGAGAGGATGGCGAAAGAACAAACCGTCTCACGCAAGGATGCTGAGGCGCTGAGGATCGTCAAGTAAGATCGAATCGCCCGGTGGACCAGGAGAATCAATGGCAGAAGAGACCAAAACCTATCACATGACATCGGCGGAGTTCCGGCGCTACGGGAAGGCTATCATCGATTGGATTGCTGATTACCATGAGCGCATCGAATCCTTTCCGGTGCTGGCGCAGGTTGAGCCTGGCCAGATTCGCGCCTCGCTTCCGGCCCAACCGCCAGCCGTGGGAGAATCCTTTGACG
>JBOGKI010000581.1:0-3174 GCA_050745605.1 Terriglobia bacterium
GCGAAGTGCTGAGCTTCTTCCAAGCCGGGGAAGCGCCGAAGGCTTTCCACTTCCGGTCGCGGTCCGCCAAGTCGTCGAATGAAAGCATGTAAGTCAGATTCGGCATTCGCGTTCCGATCAGCTTGTCGCCGTAGAACACCGGGTGGAAGCCGGCGCTGAGGAAAACGTCGAATTCTCCGCTGTTAAACATCTCAACCTTCCTCGCATGATCGCGGTCGCTGGGGCTTTCGTAAGTGCGGAGCTCGAACAGGCGCGTGCCGTGCGAAGCCGTAGCGGGCGGAACGGTGAGCTTGGGATGGCCCTTGAAAGCGAGCATCAGTTCGCTTTGCATTCGGGTATACGCAGGTTGAATGGCAGGGGCGTTCAGGAAATCGGAGGCAGCGGTTTGAAACTCCGAGTCGGACTCGAGCTGGAACCGCGCCGTGACCAGCAGCTCGACCGATGAAGAGGGCAGCAATAGATAGAGGCTGGGGGATTCAGGACCAATCACCGTGTTGAAGGCGCCGACCGGCTTGATGCCAAGGCGGTTCAGCGCGGGAATCAATGCGTTCTGGAAGCAACTGTGGGCCAGCTTGGCTTGCGGTCCGCTGCGGATTTCATAACGCCTCAATTCATAGTACTCGCGGCCATTCGCATTCCAGTTCGCTTCGGCGCCCCGCAAATAGCTGGTTGAAGCGTCGGCGGCAAGCGCCGTGGCCACGAGCGATGAAGCCAGAAATCTACGTCGTTTCATCCGATTCTCTCCGGTCATTGAATTCGGTTTCCTGATCGTCGTACGCGATTGAAAATAGCAATGCCAGCCGGGACTATCGACGGACAAGGTGTGAAAACATTCGAGTCTGTCATGCTGAGCCCTTCGGCTTCGCTCAGGGTAAACTGCGCGAAGCATCTCATCTCTCATTGCAGGCCAAGAGCCTAGATCCTTCGCTTCGCTCAGGATGACAGGCGCCGTAGATTTTTTCACACCTTCTAACTTCTCGTGGGGGGCATCGCGAACAGCCGGGGCTAAACAGTTGTCGCGCCCATTGCCGGAAACAATTCCGGAAACATCTTCCGGTAGATCGCCATTCCGAGCGCCGCATTCATCCCCATTTCTTCCAGTGCGCGGATTTCTTCGTCGGTGGTGATGCCGCCCGCGGCCGTGATGCGGCGCGCGGTGGCGGCGCGAAGTTTGCGAAACCAATCCAGATCGGTGCCCTGGAGCTTTCCCTCAACATCAATGCAGGTGCACAGAAACTCGGAGCAGTAGGGCTCAAGCTGATGGAGGGCGTCACCGGAGCGAAGGGGCAGGATGCGCTTCCAACCGGCAATGGCCACGCAATCGTTCAGGCAATCGACGGCAATCATCAATCGCTCGCGCGGAATCGCCTGCGAAAGCTTCGTCAAGAACTCGTGATTCACTCCGTCGCCGGAAAAAGCGGCGCTGCCCACGATGATTTTGAAAGCGCCGTAACAAAGCGCCTCCACCGCACGCTCCACGCTGCGAATCCCGCCGCCCACGCGGCACGGCTTCCGCTGGCACAACGCCTGAACGGTCTGCGATTGTGAGGAGCGGCCCAGCGCCGCATCCAGATCGATCACTTGAACCTCCGGAAAAGTGGCAAATTTTTCAAGGAGCTGGTAGGGGTCCGGCAACTCCAGAGCCTTTGCACTCTCCTGCCCTTGCACAAGCTGCACCACTTTGTTGCCCATCAGATCGATGCACGGAATGATCATGGTTGAAATCAGTGAAAGATGCTGGCCCTTTCCGCCGCGGTCAGCTCATCCTCACCGGGATTCCTTCGTGGCGCAGATAGGACTTGAGATCGGGAAGCGAATACTGGCCAAAATGGAAAATCGAAGCGGCGAGCGCGGCATCGGCGTGGCCCTTCAAAAAGACCTGAGCGAAATGGCGAGGCTCGCCGGCCCCGCCCGAAGCAATGACCGGAATATGCACTCTGCGGGCCACGGCCGCCGTCAACTCGCAATCGAATCCGGTCTGCACGCCGTCCGTGTCCATGGAGGTCAGCAAAATTTCTCCCGCGCCCAACGATTCCACTCGTTCGGCCCATTCACACGCGTCAAGAGGCGTCTCGCGGCTGCCGCCATGCGTGGTCACGGTCCAGGCCGCGTTCTGCGGTTGACGAGACTTGACTCGATCCGGGTCAGACACCGCGCGCCTGCGGCGGGCGTCAATCGCTACCACCACGGCTTGGCTCCCGAAGCGTGAAGCCATCTCCTCGATCAGCTCCGGCGATTCTACCGCGGCGGTATTTACGGAGATTTTGTCGGCGCCAGCGGTGAGGAGGCGCCGCGCATCATCCGGAGTGCGGATTCCCCCTCCGACGGTCAGCGGAATAAACAAGCGGCTGGCGACCTGATTCACGGTTTCCATTAAGGTGGCGCGGCCTTCGCACGAGGCGGAAATATCCAGCAACACCAGCTCGTCCGCGCCCTGACGATTGTAAGCTTCGGCCAACTCGGCCGGATCGCCCGCGTCACGCAGCTCCAGGAAACGAACCCCTTTCACCACCCGGCCATCCTTGCAATCAAGACACGGGATAATTCGCTTCGCTAACACTCCAATTTGCACCCCTGTCGCCTTTCGCAAATTACCGGACCGGTGGCGCCACCTCATGGACTGGGACCCGTGCCCGCCCCTGGAAGCCAATATCATATCTTGTAAACGTCCGCATGATTCAAGGCCTTGATAAATTTCTGCGCTCTTCCCGAGCACAGCAAGATCGCGCTTCATCGCGTTCGCTCACCAGCTCAAGAAGTTCCGCAAAACCTGCACACCCAGCTCTCCGGATTTTTCCGGGTGGAACTGCACGGCCCACAAGCCCCCACGCTCCGCGACTGAGGTGAACGTCTGGCCATACTCCGTGACGGCAACGCTTTCCGCCACCACCGGGGCCACATACGAATGGCAGAAGTAGGCGTAGCTGCCGCTCGGAATGCCCGCAAGAATTCTGGATGCCGATCGAATCTCAATTTGATTCCAGCCGACGTGCGGCACTTTGAAAACATTTTCAAACCGGCGGACGCGGCCTTTGAACACGCTCAAGCCGGACACATTCGGAGCTTCGCCACTTCCTTCATAGAGCGCCTGAAGTCCAAGGCAAATGCCCAGGAAAGGCTTTCCTTCGGATAACCATCGCCGCAAGGACTCCATGAGGCCGCGGTCTTGAAGCG
>JBOGKI010000582.1:0-3169 GCA_050745605.1 Terriglobia bacterium
GTGCTGATTAGGCTCAGCGGACGCTGTGCGTGGTGTCTTACGCAGTTCAATGACACCTCGTAGAACTTAACCTAGTATTACTATGTCGGCCAGGGCGTTCAGGTTCTTATTCAGCGGGCTATGGGCCCCGAAGCGACACAAGAAGTTCTGGAACGGGCCACGCAATTTTTCATCGCCTATTACCGTGAACACATGCTGGATCACACCGTGCCCTATCCCGGCGTGCGCGAGGCGCTGCAGTCGCTCCGTGGCCGGCGCATGGGAGTCCTTACGAATAAAGTCTTCAGGCTCAGCCAGCGCATTCTGGAGGGCTTGGGATTGTCGCAGTATTTCGAATTCATCTATGGTGGAAACAGTTTTGAGAAGAAGAAGCCGGATCCCATCGGCATTCTGACATCGATGCGAGCCACGGGCGCCGGGGCGCGGCAGACGATGATGGTGGGCGATTCAGAAACGGACATCCAAACCGGCCGCAACGCCGGGGTCTGGACCTGCGGCGTCACCTACGGCATCGGTTCCCACACTCTGGAAAGCCACCCGCCGGATTTTCTGCTAGGAAACCTGATGGAGCTGCCGGAGTTGTTGAATGGATCGGCCAAATAACCAGCAGGCAGAAGGCAGTAGGCAGAAAGCGGAAAGCCGTGGTAGCCACGGCACGGGTTTTGTGCCGGGGGGTTCCTTTCCGGAGACAGAAAGCAGAGCGCAGGAAGATGTAGCGCGGACCTGCGTTATAGGTCCGCGGTTTGCCAGGACGAATGGGCGCAAAACCTGGCGAAGATCCCGCGGGCGCCGCAAGCAGCGCCCCTACGTCCGCTGTGGGCGCGAAGGGCGCAGACAGGTCTGTGTTGCCCGGCTACTGCGTCGCGAGCAGCTCCTGCTGGAAGCCCAGGGCGTTAACGTCGGTAAAGCGCGGAGTCGAGGGCGGTAGCGTGGCGATGCTATCAAAATCCATGTCGAAGCTGTAGCCGCGCGTGGGTGGAGAATAAACGCTATTCACCAGACCGTCTTTGTAAACGCCCGTCGCCTGCCGGGAGTAATAGAAGTCGGCGATCGAGCCTTTGTAATACAAAGTCGTATTACCCCAGCTTTCGAGCATTCTCAGGAAGTTGTGCACGCCGCCGTCCGTGCCGAAATCCTGATAATGGGTGTACGTCGGCTCCGTGAAGGGAACGGTGGTGCCGCCCATGATGGCCGTACGGTAATACGTGGGAGAACTTCCCGCTGGCCGATTGCCTGAATTGGTAGGGGAAGAGAAGCTCTCCGCGTCAGTCCAGCTATTGGAGAGAAGCGTCACCGCGTCGCCCATCACCGCAGCCGGGACATGGCATTGGCTTGAGCTGCTCACATCATTAAATGAAGATCCCCCTGCGGCATTGGCGTTGTAATTTCCCCAAATGTAAACCGGATTTTCCGCGGCGACGGTGAAGCCCCCCGAACCGCTGGCGCCTTGGGTAACCGAGCAGTTCGCGGTGTTCAAAGGAGGAAGGCTGCCCATAGAGCCATCAGTCAGGCGCAGTGCACGGCGGAAGAAGATGACTGCATTTTTCTCGGCCTGGCCGGCGGAAATCGTGGTCTGCGTTGTCGCACTGGCGCTGAGCGGCGAAGATGACGCGCAAGGATAAAGCGGAGAGGTGGTTGAGGCGCAGGAGGGCGCGGCGCCGTAAGTATCAAAAGTGTCGCTCGTCCAGTTGCTGGTGTTGGCGTTCGGTCCATCCACGTCTTCCGCCTCTTCCATGACACCATCCGGCGCGCCGGTGGATGAAGCCGGATTGATAATGTCCTCATTGCCGTACATTCCCGTCTCGCCGACGCCGGGATCAAAGTTGCCGCGACGGTCGCAGAAATACACGGTGTAGCCGCTATTGTTGAGGGCAGTCTGGCCGGTGGGATCATTGGCGAACCAATTCTGCAGATTGCCCACGTCGAGCTCCACAAGGTTCATCACGCCTCCCAGGTGGATGGTCCCGTCATTCACGTCCCGGGCGTTTCCTTCCCGCGTGTCGTACAGATTGATTGGAAGGTAATCGAACGCGCTTGTGCTTCCGCCACTGTGGGTCGCACACGATTTGCCGCTTTGCGAGTGATTACATCCATATGACGAGGGGAAGAGTTCCTCCAAGTGGAGCACGGGGTAATAGGTTTGGCCCGACACAGTGCAGTGCGACCCAGGCGTGCCTGTGATGCCCTGCTTCAGGACTTCTTGCGTTACGTTCGTCCATGTTCCGGAGCTGTTCTGGATATCAATTTCGATGTACCCGCCGATAAGAACCGTTCCGGCCGGCGTCAGGAAGTCGCCATCCTGCGTATCGGGATTCGGATACGGACTGTGTTCCGGCCCCCCCGACTCCGCCAGAGGCGCATGGCAGCTATCCACGGTATACCAACTGCCGAAGGCCGTGTTGAGCGAGACGGCACTTGCGCCATCGGGGAGATTAGCCGTGCTGTCGGATAGCAAAATTCTCATGCTGGCCTGGTTTTCCAGACGTGCCTCGGTCATCAGTGGCGTGTCGGTACTCTGCGCTCGTTGAATAATCGAAATGGGCGCGGCTCCTTCGAAGGCGATGGCCAGATTAAGTTGCTTGACGCCGGTGATCGAGTTCTCAACGTTACCGTCGTAGTCGGTCAGTGAGATGGTTTTCCAGTTAGGGGTGGGAGCGCTGCCCGGCCCTCCGACCAGGCTGCCCTCGCTCTGCGCCATGGCGCGGTAGCTGCCGGGAGTGGTGACAATGTCCACGGTTCCTGTATAGGAGGATGACGTTGTGTGTCCGTTAGCAAGCTGAGCGCGGATGACGTTCTGGTAGGCAGTGACTTTGGCGGGGAAAGTCGCGGTGCTCCCATTGCCTTCCGCCAGGAAGAGATTGCCGTTGGTGGCCACGCGCCCGCCAAATTGGAAATTCGGGCCGGCAAAGAAGGAGCAATCGCTGTTGCAAAAGATGCCGAACTCAAATATCGGCACCGCCACTTCCTGCACCTCGCGAGCGAGCTTCACTTCGGTGTTGTTCGGTCCGTCGGCGATGGCGGTGAGGGTCAGGGGCGTGATGGTCCCTTGCAGGCCGGCGAGGGAGCTGGTACCGCCGATGGTTTCATTGGTTGACGCGATTCCACCGCTGCCGTTTGGGGTGTAACCGACGAAATAACCTCCGTTCGGGTATGTGGATGAGACCGGAGG
>JBOGKI010000583.1:0-3169 GCA_050745605.1 Terriglobia bacterium
GCGTCCCGCGCCCACCATGCCGCAGGCCAGGTATCCTGAATCCGGCTCGATCACATGGACGCCGCGCGATCTCAACACCTCAAGATTCGCCCGCGTCGCCGCGTGCTCCCACATGTTCGCGTTCATGGCCGGAGCCACAATCACCGAAGCGCGCGTGGCAAGGTAAAGCGTGCTGAGGAAATCATCGGCATGGCCGTGGGCCATTTTGGCCAGGATATCCGCCGTGGCAGGGGCGATCACCAACGCATCAATGCCTTGCGCCACGGCAATGTGCTCAATGGCGCTTTCCACGTTGGGCTCCTGGCCGCTGGTTTCAAAGATGCCGGTAATGACTTTGTGGCCGGAAAGCGCGGCGAAGGTAAGCGGGGTAACAAACTGGCGGGCGGACGGAGTCATGATGACCTGAACTTCCAGGCCGCTGTCCTGCAGCAGGCGCAAGAGTTCCGCTGCCTTATAGGCGGCAATCCCTCCCGAGACTCCAAGCCCTATGCGCATGGCCGCTTCTCACCTGATAAGATGAAACATGCGGGGTCGAATGCGTTGTAGCGGTGGTCTATGAACACAGGGTTTAGTGTCATGTCACAGCTAACTTTTTACCATCAAACTCGCACTGTAGCGGCGGTCGGAGCCTGCCCTGACGCAGGACGGGAGCGTCGAACTGGTTGGAAAAGATCGGCGGTCAGAGACCGCCGCTACAGTACAGTCAAAGACCGCCGCCACAGCATGGTTCGCGCCACGGCACAGCCCCACAGCAACTATTCCTTCTCTGCCTCTTCGGGAAATGGCTTGGTGCGGGAGCCTTCAAAAGGCAGCACACCAGCCTCCAGTTCCATCATCGCGATGCGGGTGGCGCGTTTGGACGAGGTCTGGATCAATGGCTTCGCGCCGGCTTGGAGCTGCCGCGCGCGCTTTGCCGCTACCAGAATGAATCGATATTTACTGTCAATGCCTTGAGGCAGGTTCATGCCGGATTCAACCTCCAAACGTCTTGCAAATTTTCAGGATTTCTTTTCGTTGCGCCTCACGCCGGTATCGCGCCGCCAGCACAATGGCCTTGAGCGATAGCGCGGCCGACTCCAGGTTGCGGTTCACCACCACGTAGTCGTACTCCTTCCAGCGATGGACTTCGCGGCGAGCCTGTGCCAACCGCATCGAGATCACCTGCGCCGCATCAGAATGCCGGCGCCGTAGGCGCCGCTTCAACTCCTGAAACGAAGGGGGCAGAAGGAAAATGCTCACCGCCTCCGGCAGCTTGCGCCTGACCTGGCTGTGACCCTGGACGTCAATATTCAGCAGGATATCCTTGCCGGTCCGTTGGGCGCCCTTCAACTGACCCAGTGACGTGCCGTAGTGGTTCCCGTAGACCTTCGCCCACTCCACAAATTCACCCGCCGCGATCATGCGCTTGAAGCGTGTTTCGGTCACAAAGAAGTATTCGCGCCCGTCCTTCTCGCCGGGGCGCGGTCGCCGCGTGGTATGGGACACGGAAAACATCAGGCCGGGGAGCGACTCCAACAGGCGGCCGATCAAAGTGGACTTACCGGCGCCGGAGGGGGCAGAAATCACAATGACGGCGCCCTCGACCATCGCCTGCAACTTGGACTTAGCCACGTCTATTCAATATTTTGCGCTTGTTCACGCAGTTTTTCAACCTCTGTCTTCATTTCGATCGCATGAGCCGCGATCTCCCGGCCCACTTCGGGGACGTCGGTTGTCTTGGAAAGGATGGTATTGGCCTCGCGATTCATCTCTTGAAGCAGAAAGTCCAACTTCTTCCCCACTTCCGGGCTCTCTTCAAGCAGCCGCTGGGCCTGCTCCACGTGGGTGCGAAAACGCATCACTTCTTCCGCGATGTCGGACCGGGAGGCGAGAAGCGTGGCCTCCTGCGCCAAGCGCGCGCCGTCGATGGCTGAGGTTCCGATCAAGTCTCGCACTCGCCGCTCCAGCCGCCGCTGGTAAAGCACCACGACCTTTTCCGAAAGCCGCTCCGTTCCGGTGATCTCAAGCGCCAGCTTGTCCAACCGGGCGCGCAGGTCACGCTCCACAGCCGCGCCTTCACGCCTCCGCATGTCGTTCAGGCGGCCCAAGGCCTCCGTGAGCAACGGACCCAGGGCGCCGCGCACTCGGGCAAATTGCGGGGCGGGAATCTCCGGCTCGCCCGCCACCAGAACACCCGGCGCGCGCAACAGTCCCCCCAGGTCCACGCCCGGCGGAAGACTAAATTCGTTGCGGATCGACTCCAGGGCCGATACGTAGGAACCCAGGACTCTACGATCCACGCGCAAAGCGTCGCTGGCAGGCCGCTCCAGCGCCACGGTCAACTCCACATGTCCGCGACCAATCTGGGCCTGGACTTGCCGGCGGATTTCGGGCTCCAGCGGCTCAAGCCCGGCCGATAAGCGAATCTGCTGGTCCAAAAACCGGTGATTGATGCTTCTCAGGCTGACGCTCAGCGAAAAATCGTTCTCCTCGACGCGTCCGGTGGCGTAGCCCGTCATGCTTCGAATCATGCTGGATTTCCTGAATGTCGTGACAAGCGCCCAGTGGCAAGTGACCAGTGACAAGAAAAAGTTCTCAGCACTCAGCCATCAGCTATCAGCGATCGTTCGCTGGCGGTTTGTTTTTGCTGATCGCTGACTTTTGAAAGCCGCCAGCTTGCTTCTCTCGTCACTTGTCACTTGCCACTGGTCTTCTACGGTTCCGCGTCCACGAATTGCAATTCATGGAGACGCTGGTAGAGGCCCCCACGGGTCACGAGGTCTTCATGGGTGCCGATTTCGGAAATCATGCCCCGGTCGAGCACCACGATGCGGTCGGCGCGCCGCACTGTGGAGAGGCGGTGGGCAATGACGAGCACGGTGCGGCCCGCCATCAAGTTCATCAACGCCTTCTGCACCAGTAATTCTGACTCCGTGTCGAGCTCCGAGGTGGCCTCATCCAGAATCAGCAGCGGCGAATTCTTAAGGATGGCGCGGGCGATGGCAATGCGTTGCCGCTGCCCGCCGGACAGGCGCTGGCCCCGCTCGCCAATCATGGTCTGGTAGCCCTCCGGCATTTCCGTGATGAAGTCGTGAGCCAACGCAGCGCGGGAAGCGTCCACCACATCGGACTCCTTCAGCGCCGCCTGGCCGTAGGCGATGTTGTTGAACACCGTGTCATTGAAGAGCAC
>JBOGKI010000584.1:0-3166 GCA_050745605.1 Terriglobia bacterium
GTTGAATCCCTCGCCGATGCCCAGCATGAAGCGGAAAAATGCGAAGCCGAAGACGGAGCTGGCGAGCCCGGTGAGCATGTTCATCAACGACCAGAAGCCGGCCGCCAGAGCCAGGCCCAGACGCGTACCGACCGCGTCAAGGCAGATGCCGCCCAGCAGCCAAGTCGCGGCGTAAGAAATTTGAAAGGCGCCAAAGATCTTGGATAGATCGGTGTGGCTCCAATGAAACTGCTGGGTGATGACCGGGGCAAGCACCGAAAAGGTCTGCCGGCTAATGTAATTAATAGCCGTCGAACCGAACAAGGTCCAGACAATCCACCAACGCCAGTGCCGGGTTTTCTTCCGGGCTTGGAGCGGCGGGTGTGAAATAACCGGTTGCGAAACGGAGTCCACTTTTCGGATCATTTTCTCAGGATTACTATCGAAAGATCGCGTAGCATTGTATCCCAGCCTGCCGAGAAGCATGATTCGTTTTCTTTTGAAACATTTCATGGAATCGAAACTCAGAGCCGTCGCAACAGTTTGGACCCCCACCGCCATGATCCAGAAGTGTTAGACTGTCAACCCATTTGAACCGCATTCTGTGGGACGGAGAACCGAGCGAAGGGGGCGACGGAAAGGCGTGAGGGCAGGTTTTGACGCTCCAATGTCCGACCTTCATTTTATCGGGTTTCATGCTTTGGCAGTTAATGCCGGATGATCCGCTCGCACATAACGCGCTCGGAATGGCTCTGGGGAAGATGAAAGAGTTTCCAAATGCGGTCAGCCAGTTTCAAACGGCCTGCCGGTTGTTACCGAGCGATGTAAGTTTCCAACACAACCTGAGTTGCGTGAAGCAACAACTGGTGGATTGTGATGTGGTTCCCTGAGTGACAACGTTCTCAAGCAGGGCGCCTTGACGCCTTCCGGTCTGCCGTGGCAGATCGCTCCTTCACGGAATCACAGTGACGGTAGACTTCATTTCAGGTCAATATGTCCTTAACTCATTCCGGGGCTATGACCGATTTTCACAATTCATTTGCAAACAAGTCTTGACCAGTTGGTGAGGGCGTGGTAAACGCATACGACAGGGCTCCGACGCCCCGAATCGGTTTCAACTTATGACGACGCGGCGGAATTTTCTGGCAGCAAATCTGATCGGCGCGGCCGGATGGGCTTGGGATAGTGGACGCATTCCCGGTAGCCCTACCGATCCTGCTCCGCTCCCTGCCACACCTGGCGCGCGTTCTGATCGGGATTTCTGGAATGACTGGCCTGCTTACTTGGGTGAGAAGATGAACCAGGCGCGAAGCAGGCGGCTGGCGCAGATGGCCGCCGTTCAGTCCGGCGACCAGGCACGGGAGCGGGTCAGTATGATTCGATCCAAAATCTGGGAACTGATTGGCGGGCCTCTCGAAAAAACGCCGCTTAACGCCCGCGTTACAGGCAAGATCAATCGCGGCCTGTACCGGATTGAGAAAGTCATTTTCGAGAGCCTGCCTAAGGTTTACGTGACTGCCAATCTCTACATTCCGGCCTCGGGGAAATCCCCTTTCCCTGCGGTCCTTGCGCCTCTGGGCCACACCGATGATGGAAAGGCCTACCGCAGCTATCAGTACCTTTACCAGAATCTGGCACGGAAAGGCTATGTTGTCCTCGCCTTCGATCCTTACGGCCAAGGTGAGCGATTTCAATACATCGACGGCCAGACCGGCCGGTCACGCTATGGGACCACCGGCGAGCATTCCCAGGCTGGGCGTCCGCTGATCCTGCTTGGTAACACGTTTGCGCTCTACCGCGCGTGGGATGGGATCCGCGCGCTGGACTATCTCGTCAGCCGCCCGGAGGTGGATGCCAATCGCGTCGGGTGCACCGGGCATTCCGGCGGCGGCACGATGACCATGTATCTTGCCGCCCTGGAACCGCGCCTGCGCGTGGCTGTCGAGGTTGAGGGGAATTCGGAAAACATGGCAGGGCCGTTTTATGACCCGCCGGGCACCACGGCGGACGCCGAGCAGAACATCGTGGGTGGCCTTCCCCGGGGGCTTGACCGCGGAGATCTCCTGTGGGCTTTCGCTCCCAAACCGCTCCTGCTCTGCTACACCACTCACGATGAGGGCGAAACCTATTCTCCGCTGTACGAAGAATCGGCACGGGAGATCTACCAGGAGCTTCAGCGGGTCTATGGGTTGCTGGGAGCAAAGGAGAAGGTCGCGATCTTTGCCTCTCATCTTCCGCACGACCTGGACTTTTTCCATCGGCGTGAGACGTATGGTTGGTTCAATCGATGGCTGGGTAACCCGGAGGCGGGAACCGAGGAAGCGGAGTTTGATGCTTCGCCCGAGGGATCGCTCAACTGTACGAGCACCGGTCAAGTCCTGACCTCGCTGGGCGGACGCTCCGTCGTCCAGGTGAATGTTGATCTTGCCCGGCAGATGATACCGGAGAGCCCGTTCCGGAGCGTTTCGGCGGATGTCGTGGCCGTCCAGCGGAGGATTCGAGATGACCTGACGCAACTGCTCGCGTTGCCCCGGCAACGATGGCCGCTTCATTCCAGGATTCTTTCATCGAATCCGCGGAAAGGCATGGTGATTGAGGAGTTCCAGTTTGAATCCGAACCAGGTGTTCGCGTCACGGGCTGGTTTGTAGCGCCCTCGCCTGAAGGCCCGCGTCGTCCCACGGTTCTCTACCTTACCCGCGACGGCGGAGACGACGTGGTTGCGGAGCCGGGCTCAATGGATCGTTTGCTCGCTTCCGGTCACGCCGTCTGCGCCATCACTCTTCGCGGTCTTGGGATCGCGACGCCGCGCTTTCCGAAGGCTGGGCCCAGGTTCTACAGCGGTGGCCGCAATATGGACGAAAGGTTTGCGTGGGCCAGCTTGGCCTTGGGCCTGCCCGTTATCGGGCAAAGAGTCTGGGATACACTGAGGGCATTCGATTATTTGGCGAGCCGCGCTGATGTTGCCCAAACACAAATTCGCGTTTTGGGCACAGAGGGAGCGGGGCTGGTGGCAGCGATGGCGGCAGTCTTGGACAACCGGCCCAGGTCGGTTCTCGTGGATCGGACGCTGGTCAGCTACGCTTCGATTGTTGAATCCGAAGACTATTCGTTAGCCCAACTTCCACGGTCGCCGGCGGGTTTTCGCCGGTTTTGGGAAGCAAGGCTCTTGTTTTCAATAACAGGCTC
>JBOGKI010000585.1:0-3161 GCA_050745605.1 Terriglobia bacterium
CCCTTCCGCTCCTTGCCCTTCGCCCTTCAGATTTAGGGTTGGAGGGCGGTAGACTCCCATGCGTGCCGAGGCTCGCGTCTCATTTTCGGGCGCGAACCTTGTGCCGGCATCGTCAGCGGAAGTCGTCTACCTTCTTCTGCTTGGCCTTGCGAGCATCGTCAAGGTGGGCGCCGGCCAGTTGTGTCCTGGCGCTGAATCGTGATTGCCTTGTCACGCCTCTCTTCCGTTAATGCGTTATACCGTGCCGACACGGACTTTGCGTAGTGCGGCGTGTCCAAAGCCGGGCTTCGAGGCTGGCGCGCGCAGGGTACCTCGCGTCGCGTGAGGAGAGGCCCCCTGGCGCTTGCCTCTGTTCCCTGCGCCGGCGCGAAATTCAAATTGGCATACCCTCCATGCTGGCGCGCAGTTGACCCCGATTTCTCCTGAGAGTACACTTCAATTGGGGGGACCACTTTTTTGAGGGAGATCTGAAAAGCCTTGAATAAAAGAGCCATTACCATCGTGCTGGCGGGCGCATTCGCCATCCTCAGCGTGCGGCCCGGGTTCGGCGTCAGCAAGGAAATCATTGCGATGATGCAGCAGTTGGACACTCTTGAGCAGCAGATGCAGAACCTGCAGAAGACGGTGGACTCGCAGACGGCCGTCCTGAAGCTGTTGGTCCAGCAAACCAACGATAATGTGACCTCGATGAAGACCGCGGTCGAGGACATGAAGGAAGTGAACCAGAAGAGCCTGGCCATCACCAGCAGCCGGTTCGATTCCATGACCAGCCAGATCCAGCAGCTTACCGCCAGCTTGGATGAGACCAAAGCGCGACTGTCCAAATTGAGCGACCAACTGGCTCAAGCCCAGCGCACCCTTGAGACGCTGAACCCGCCCTCCACGCAGGCTGGGGCGGCACAAGGAGCGGGGGGACAAGCTGCAGGGGCGCAACCGCAAGGCGGCCCGGATGCCTCCGGCGCCCAGGCTGCTCCTGCCCCGGCCGTTCCTGACCCGCAGACGCTCTATAACTCGGCGTATTCGGATTACACCAACGGCAACTACGATCTTGCCGTTCAGGGATTCCAACAGTATTTGCAGGATTACGGGCAAACTGATTTGGCTTCGAATGCTCAGTTCTATATCGGTGATTCATACTATCTGGAAAAGAAATATCCTGAAGCGATCAAGGCCTACGACCTGTGCGTGACTCGGTATCCCGGAGGCAACAAGATGCAGGCGGCCCAGCTTAAGAAAGGGTACGCGCTGCTGGCCGAAGGACAGACCTCCGCGGGCGCTCGGGAGCTTCGGACCTTGGTTCGTCGTTACCCTGATTCCAAGGAAGCGGACTTGGCGCGCCAACGGCTTCGCCGGATTGACGTGGCTTCCCGCGGTTAGAGACCATGAGCGCCGGGCGTCAAGGCTCGAGTAACCGCACCTTCTCCTTTTGACGTCACGTTGAATTCAAGGGACAGACTAAACGGCAACTTACGAATCTGATTGGGTGGCGACGGAGGTCGAAATGGCGGGTTCGGTCAACAAGGTTATCCTGATCGGAAGGTTGGGTAAGGACCCGGAAGTAAAATACACGCAGGGGGGCTCGCCGGTGGCCAAGTTCTCGATTGCCACGGATGAGGTTTTCAAGGACCGTGCCGGAGAACAGCAGCGCCGCACCGAGTGGCACAACATCGTCGCCTGGAACAAACTTGCCGAGATCTGTGGCGAATACCTGACCAAAGGCAAGCAGGTTTATATCGAAGGCAGCATTCGCAGCCGGCAATGGGAAGATCAAAGTGGTAACAAGCGCACCGCGTATGAGATCGTGGCGCGCGATATGAAAATGCTCGGGTCGAAAGCGGACTCAGAAAGGGCCGCCGCGTCCGCCAGCGCCTCCGCAAGCTATGATCGTCCTGCCCCGGTGGACGATCCCATCGCCCCCAGCGACGCCTCGACCCCGCCCGAAATTACCGACGACGACCTCCCTTTTTGAGCCTGTTCGTTCTTGAGAATTGCCAATAACAATGACACCCTTCACTGTAGCGGCGCTCGGCGCCTGCCCCGCTGAAAAGCGGGGAGCGCCGGAAAAGCCACTGCTCCAGAGCGGCGCTGCAGCATTTGGCGCCGCCATAATTGGCAATCCTCAGTAGATTTCCCTCGGAGCATCCTATTTCTTCCGCGGGGGCTGCGACGGCCGCATCTCAATCCGGCTGGCGAGCGCGTGCCCGGGAAATTTGTAAAGGTCAATGACGGCCTTGGCGATGTCCTCCCCCCGCAGCTTCCAGGCTTCCGGAGCCTTCGATCCCGGGGCGGCGGCAAAATCCGTGGCCACGCTTCCCGGCATGATGTAGCTCACGCGGATGCTATCGTAACGGATGTCCTGCATCATGGCCTCGCTGAATCCGTTCAAGCCGAACTTGGAGGCGTTGTAGGCGCTTCCGCCCGCAAAGGGATTGACGCCGGCAAGGCTCGAGATGTTGAAGATGTACCCGCCCCCGCGCTTGCGCATCAAGGGAATCACTTCGCGGCAGCAGTAGAACACGCCCGAAAGGTTTGTTTGGATCACCGCGTCCCACTCTTCCACCGTTAATTGGTCAACGGGTTTGAAAACGCCCACGCCGGCGTTGTTCACCAGGATGTCGATGCCGCCGAAGCGCTCGGCCGCGCCGTGAATCAGTTTGCGACATGCCTCCGCGTGGCGCACGTCCACCACCATTCCATCCGCATCGCCCTGCTTGCCGTTGGCTCGAAGTTGATCGAGGGCTTGCTTCAGATATTTTTCATCGCGCCCGCAGATGTAAACCTTGGCTTCTTCGCCGATCAGGCCTTTCGCCACGCTCAATCCGATTCCTCGCGTTCCCCCCGTCACCACCGCAACTTTGTTTTTCAAATCGCTCATCCATCACCTCCATGGATTTCATCTCAGGGCCAGAAACACGGGGCTGTTTTTTCGTCACAACCTCGCTCGGTCCCGGTCAACGGTAAACAATTCTGCTCGATTCAATTTAGTATGGCCTGAAATCGGCGAAAAGCCCTTTCTTTGGTTTGCTGGTGGGCCGGCGGGATTTGTCGGCGTGGCGCGCAGACGCGGGTGGCGACGACATCGCCGTTCATGTCGTCGCCCCGAACGTTGATAGAACAGCCAGAGGCGCAGCTCATCCGCACAGAGCGTCGGATGCGTCACC
>JBOGKI010000586.1:0-3157 GCA_050745605.1 Terriglobia bacterium
CTGTTGAAGTTGCCATTCCATATCCCAGTAAACCTCCGCGATCCAGACAAAACCGGGAAGGGACGCGATTAGATCTGGCCAGAACTCGCGGCCTGGATCTTGAAATGGCGAGATGTATGGTCCCCAGGTTCGGGCGAAGACTTCGTTGACGATGAGCATGGCCATGTCACAACGCGCGCCATCCGCGTGCTGGGCGATGGTGTGGGCAGTTTCCGCCATGGCGGCGCGCGTGTCCATGTTGAAGTAATTGAGCTGAGCGGTATCGGGCCATGCCGGGAAATACGGGTCTTTCCCGCGCGCAATCACCAACGGGGTGGGGTCGCGGTCAACAACGATGTAGGAAGCAGGATCGCGACGGAAATCCTGTTGGGAGACCTGCATGTAATATTCCGGGTGCGATTGAACCCAGGCATGGTCGGGCCCGGTGTGATTGGGGACGAAATCGAGGATCAGGCCCATGCCGCGCTGATTAAGCTGCTTCCTCACCCAATCGAGCTGGTCCCAATCCCCCAGATCCGGGTCCGGCATGTAGTCTTGAATCGAGTAGGGCGAACCCACCACATCGGCCAGATTCCAACCCGGCAATGCGTGGTCATATTCCTGGAAGTGGCCGGGATTCGTCCGGGACATGGCGCGACCCGCGGCACTGCGCTTCCAAACTCCCATGAACCAGACGAGATCGAAGCCGAGTGCTTTCAGCTGGTCCCATTCAACCGTCGGAACCTGCGCGAGCGTGGTCTTCCGGCCCGCCCGGCGCGAAAGCTCGCCCAGCCATGCCCAGGCGTTAAGCTCCATCAGATGAGGATGATTTCGCAACTTCAATCCAGCCGGCGTTTGAGACCGTTCGGGCATGACGATTTCTGCGGGCGGCGCCTAATGGAAGACGCAAGGGCACTATGGCTGCAACTCGGCTCGCAGTTCGCGAGCACGGTCTTCAATCGAATCACATTCCTGGAAGATTCTAATTCCAGCGATGCCGGAGGCTCCCGCTTCCATACATAATTTGACGCGCTGCATGGTGATTCCCCCCAGCGCCAACACCGGCAATTTCACGTTGTGCGCCACGTTCGCAAGCGTGGCAAGACCGAGCGGCGGCCCGTAGGCTAATTTCGAAGGGGTTTCGAAAATCGGGCCGAGCAAAACATAATCGGCGCCGGCGGCCTCGGCGCGTGCAGCCTCTTCCATGGAATGGCAGGAGACCCCCACCAGGAAACCTGGCGGAACGATTCGGCGAGCCACCGAAGCCGACAAAGACTGCGTTCCGAGGTGCACGCCCGCCGCGCCGGCTGCAAGAGCAACGTCTAGGCGGTCATTGATGACAATCCGCGAACAGCAACCTTGAGCAGCTCCCAGGGCGGTTGACGCAAGCCCGATCAGTGTCCGAGCGTCCAAGTCTTTTTCCCGGATTTGAACGAGGTCGATGGCGGCTTTGGCAGCTCTAATCAGAAAGTCTGAAAATTCGGCGAAGGACGGGAGCGATTGGCGGTTCGTGATGTAACAAAGCGTGGGAACGGGACGCATGAGAGGAAAGCTTGCTCGCGGCCATGCGGCGTCTTGCGCGGGATTTCTTATCGCGCCGTACGGGAATCGGTGCGCCAGACTTCAAGAATCCCCAGCCAGATATCCGCCAGCCCCACTCCCGAGACCGCTCCCCGCACAAAATAGTTCCGGGCGAACGGGGCAAGCCAGAGATAATGACGCGCAAAAAAGTTTGAGGTCCACTGCTCATGCCAGGGTACGACAAACAGAAACACGCCCAAGCATAAGAAAAACACAATTCGAGTCAATGTCAACAATCGGCTCATAAGCGGCTCAACGGAGTTTCCGTCCCTGCCCGGAAACGTTGCTGGGCGCGAAGACGTGGCTCATACCCGGATGGTTTGATTCCTCCCCGGCAATTCTGTGCAAATCATATTCGACCGTATTCTGTGCGCGGGGTTCTGCGCCCGTCCGAGGGCGACCACAAGGGTCGCCCCTAAGGCGTCAGGCCAAGCTATGCTGGAGCGCGCGAATACGGTCGGCCACGTCGCGATAATCAATGTTCTCGCTGTAAACCTCCATGAACTTTTCGAGGGCCGGTTTCTTCTGTCCGGCACGGTCCATAGCATCCGCAAGATCGTAGTTCAGAGCCAGAAGCGCGTCTCCCTCGACGCCGGGCACGTCAAGCGCGCGCTGGTACCATTTCACCGCGATGGAAGGCATGCCCTTTTGCATAAAGCAAGAGGCCAACAGGCTACACGCCTCCAGGAATCGCGGCGGCAGGTTGCCCTTTACAGAACCCCTGACTACTTTCTGAAACTCGCCGATGGCCTCGTCGATCAGGTCCATCTCCCGGAATGCTAAGCCCAGATTATAGTGTTTTTCCGGGCTGTCCGGGGACTCCGCAATCACCAGATCGCCGCTCAGCTCCTGCAAAATCTGGTTGAACGATGCGGCAGGCCGGTGCGGAACCGGGCGGCGCTGCTCGCCAGATTGTTCTTTAACGGCCGGAGGTCCCGTCTCTACGGGCCCAGCGGCTTGCTCATGGCCTTCTTTTGTCGAGTCAATTAGGAAGGCTTGAAGGTCGGGAAATAGATCCACCGGCGTTTCCGGCAGAACCTCCACCGGGGCTTCCGGTAAGTGCACCGGAGGCGGTGGCGTTCCCTGTTGCTGTACTGGCGGGACGGTCGTCGTTTCCTGTGCCGGTACTGGTTCGGGCTCGGGTGATTGCTGAGAGAGTTGCGGAAGCTCTGGAGTGGGAAACTCCTCAATGAGGTTTGGCTCAGGCTCGGTCGCTCGTGACAGTTCTCGATCAGAAATTGCGGCAGCAGGGGCCAACTGAGTATCGCCGATTGTCTGAGGCGTCTGGTCAGCAGCGATCGGAGAAGTTAGCGGGGACGCCGGAGGCGGCTCTTCAAGCTGAACGGCATGAGGAGTTAGCTCGGCTGGGGGTGAAGGCTCCGCAACTGGAGGGGCAGAAACAGTTGAAACAAACTCCGATGCGGGCGGAAGTTCCTCAACCGCAGGCGGCGCAGGGCCGCTTGGCACGATCTCGGGAGCGGGCAGCGACTCTGCACCCAGAGCTGGCGCTGGCGGAACCGGCTTCGGAACAGGTTCCGAAGTCAACTCGGGCCGAGAGCGAAGTTCCTCAACGGGAGGCGGTTCAGCGATGCTGGGC
>JBOGKI010000587.1:0-3152 GCA_050745605.1 Terriglobia bacterium
AGCCAATGTAGCGGATTTTGCCTGCCTTCCGCGCCTCCATCGCCGCATGAATGGAGCCATTCTCGCCGAAGATGCGTTCCGGATCGCCGGGACGGATGACCTCGTGGAATTGCAACAGGTCCAGGTGATCGGTTTGCAGCCGCCGCAGTGAATCGTCGATCTGCTTGGCGGCCACATCCTTCACTTGGCCGTCAATCTTGGTCATCAGGAAAACCTTCTGGCGATAGCCGTCCCGCAACCCCTTGCCCATGCGGACTTCACTCTCCCCATCGTTATAGTCCCAACAATTGTCCATGAAGGTGATGCCGTTATCGATGGCGGTCCGAATGATACGAATGCTCTCATTCAGAGTACTCTGAATGCCGATGTGATAGCCCCCGAGGCCGATGGCGGAAATCTTCGCGCCGGAGCGCCCCAGGACGCGGTAAGGCATACTACCGGTCTCCGCGGCGACCAATTGCGCGGAGCTTTCGAGCAGTTTCCCAGCGGCGCTGGCGCCCGCAATGCTCATCGCTACCTTTCCAAGAAATTCCCGCCGGTTTCGTTTTTCAGAACTAATCATTAGTCACCTCCCAAAGAATTTGGGACCGAACGGGGACCCGGAATTGGCCCCACCCTTTGCCGTGAATTCAGCCCTCATCATACGCCCTTGGCACGGCTATTGCCCCGTGGAAGCTTCGGCGGCCGGGCACGGCGAAGGGCGGATTGAATCATCATGAATTCGCCGACGTTGTTCAGGTCCAGCATGCCCACCAGATGGCCGTCATGCTGGACGGGCACCGACCGGAAGCGCGCCTTCTGAAGAAGCGCGAGGGCGTGTTCGAGCATGTCATGGGAATCCGCGGTTGCAAAATCCCGGCGCATCACGTCCCGCACCAGAGCTGAAGAGCCCTGTTGCGACAACGTTCGCATCATGTCATCTCGGGTGAGGATGCCCAGCACGTGGTCTCCAAAGACCACGGGAAAATCCTGCTGCCAGCCTGCCAGAATGTGTTCGATGGCGTGGGCCAGCGTGTCATCCGGCTGCAAAGTTTGAAAATCCGTCAGCATGACCTGTTGAACGGGAATGCCTCCGAGCGATGTTTTGATGACGGTCGTGGAGGCTTCGGCGTCCGCTCCCATCCACACGAAAAGAGCGATGAAGAGCAGCACCCAATCACCCGTGACGAGGCCGAAGAATGCGAAGACCAACGCCATGCCCTGGCCGACGCGGGCGGCCCATTGCGTGGCCCGAGTGTATTCCATGCGCGTGGCGAGCAGAGCGCGAAGCACCCGTCCGCCATCCATGGGGAAGGCCGGAAGCAGATTGAAACCCACCAGCCAAAGATTGACCACCATCAGGTTTTCCAGGAAATCACCGTTGACCCAGCGCACCGATTCAAAACCAATGTGAATGCCTGCCACCAGAAGGATAATGCACAGCACGCCGGCAATCACCACGTTCACCGCGGGACCGGCCAGCGCCACTACCAACTCTTGCTTGGGATCTTCCGGCATGCGCTCCAGCCGCGCCACGCCGCCGATGGGCAGCAGAATAATGTCCCGCGTCTTGATGCCGTATCGCCGTGCCGTCAGCGCGTGTCCCAACTCATGGAGCACGACGCAGGCGAAGATCACCAGTACGAAGAAAATGCCGCTCAGGGCTGCGGCCACACTGCGACCTTCATATAAGTCAGTGAAGAGGATGAAGAGAATGAGCAGCAGGAAAGTGGAATGCATGAAGACGGTGATGCCGGCAATCTTGCCCATCTTCCACGACCAGCGCATCTCACCGCCTCCGAAGGGTTTTTCAAGTACGCGAAGTATTTCGAAAACTCGCTCCCTGAACTCAGTGTGCCCCGCTTGCGCCAGGTTCGCAACCGTTTCCTGCGCACGCCTCATCACAATACCCATCAAGCCTCCGAAAAGTGGTATTCCTCAAAGTCGTTCGAAAAGGGAAAAAGGTCTGATACAGGGATTCTTCGCTGCTGTGAAAATAGCCGGATGCGGCGTTGAAAATACGCCAGTTACTCGGCGTCCCGCCAGCGGCGCCCCTACGCCATTTTCATGCACGGTGGTGGGCCGAAGGCCCATGAGGTCTCCGCTCAGAATGGCGGCACAGGACGCTTGGCCCAAACTCCCGAACTGCGGAGATGCAGGTGGCCAAAGACAGTGCATTCCTGTCCGTGGAAGTTTTCGACGCCGAACAAATCCACGGTCACGAAGACGGTGCGGTCATCAAAGGAACGGATGCCGCAACCCAGACATGAGATGAATCTTCCGGCGGTGCGGTGCCGAAGCTACAAAGAACCAAGTGGACGAGCCACGACGGGCGGCGAAAAGGCGAGAATCAAGGCGAAGATAAAGCGAACATGGCAACGGGACTAAAAAAATCTAGGCAAAAAATGGTTAGACAAGGCGTACATCTTAGCGTCCACCTCTACGAACTAACCTAGCACTTGTCCTACTGTTTCGCGCCCGCTTTCTCTAAGGCAGCGTGGAGGTAGGGAAACTCGCTGGCCTGAAACAATGGCGTCTTGCCTTGCTTGTCCTTAACGTTCGGATCGGCGCCGGCCCGGAGCAGCACCGTCGCGGTCTTGGCATCGCCAAAGTCGATGGTCGCCGCATAGAGAAGCGGCGTGTAGCCGAAACGATCCACCGCATTCACGTCCGCCCCGCCCGCCAGCAAGACCTTCACCACATCCGTGTGGTGGGCCACTACCGCCCAGTGCAGCGGTGTCATGCTGTCCGGGTCCTTTTCGTGGACATCCGCTCCGCCCGCCAGCAAAGCCTTGATCACAGCCGGGTCTCCAAAGCCGACCGCTGCAATCAGCGGGCTGGTGGGGAACATCCCGACCAGGCGCATGTTGCGGTTGGGATCCGCCCCTTTCGCCAGCAGCATGGAGACGCTGTCGTGATCGCCCGCCATGGCCGCGAGGATCAGCGGCGAGGCATCGAACATCACGCCCTTGCCCGGGCGCGCCTCGGCGCCGTGCGCCAGCAGGAGCTTCACAGAATCCGAGCTGCTGAGATAAGTGGTTGCTACCATCAAGGCGGTGTAGCCGGACTTGGCTTTGGCGCGCACGTCGGCGCCACGATCGATCAGCAGCTTCACTTTCTCGGCGTCAGGCGCGGCCATCATGAGGAGGGTGGTGCCCTCGGCGGTCTTGCTG
>JBOGKI010000588.1:0-3147 GCA_050745605.1 Terriglobia bacterium
TGAGAGATGAGATGCTTCGCTTCGCTCAGCATGACAGATTCGAATTTTTTCACAGCTTCTCAGACCCGTCCGAGACAACCCAACCCCAAAGCGCCCCGCTCACCGAAAACCTTCAGAGCCCGGAGCCGGATGAGGTCTCTGGCTCGCTCCTGGACCCGGAGGATCCGCGCCCGATACTCCCCGCAGGCGCCCCGGAACCCAGGCGATCAGCCCCAGAACCCGGCATCCTGCGCACCGGGCGGCCAAGCAACGGCAAGCAAAGCGGCGACCATGAAGTCTTGAGCGCCGAGCTGCGTCAAAACCAGCTTAGCGTAGTGTCCAATAATTGAGTGGATAACGTAGCGCCGCCGTCTCGGCGGCATTTGCCGGCAAAGCCTACCCTGAGCGAAGCGAAGGGATGCCGGCGCTACGGGCCCGCCGATGGTCCACCTATTTCTTGGACACTACGCTAGCTAACTGAAAACACACGACAATTAGACGTGAAAAAACGAACCGGAAACGAAATGGAGACAGGTTTCCGGGCGGGGGCTGTCCCAAGTGGAACGCTCTGAAAGAAAGACCAATGCGCCAGCAACTCAACAACCGGCAGCGAGGGAGAAAAACGAAAAGGGACGAGCCGCAAGGCTCGCCCCTTTCGCACGTCACGATGCAGTCCCATCACTTACCGGACGGATTCTAGCGATGGCGCCGGCGACGGACAGGCGCCTTGCTTTGCGCTTTGGATTTCGCTGCCAACAGGTCGTCGGAATTGATGGTTGACGGTGAAAGCGTGATCACGAAGCTGGGCGTTACTTTGTAGGCGGAAATGGTGCCGTTAAAGCGCAGGCCATCTCCCTTTGCGAGGTACTTCGCATCCGCTTGGTTGGTCACCACGTCGAGGTCGTAAACACCGTTCTTAGCCTTGGAGTCCGGGGTTATATCGACGTGGACGATGTAGGTGTCCGGTGCGGTCCCTTTGTCCAAGCTGTCCACAAACCCGCCCCCCGCGAACGGCTGGCCTTTGAGCTTGTCCCAGGCTTGTTGCGCCTGGTCGCCGCCTACCGCCAACGCATCTTCCATCGCGTAAAACCCGTCCACCAGCGCGTTGCCAGTCGGCGCGTGCTTGGGAGGCGGCGCGAGGTTAAAGCCGGACGGAGGCGCCGGAGAGGACGCTGATTGCGTGAGGATATCGTTCTCCCCGGCATCCGAACCATGCCGTTCAATGTAAACCTGGTTGTAAAACTTTTGAAGGGCGGCAGCGTTAGGACTGTTCGCCGCCTTGGCCAGCGACACGGACCGGGCCAGATACCAAACGGCATTGTTGTAATCGGGCGGCTTGGAATAATAATAGGCCTGGCCGAGGAAGGAAGCTGTGTAGCTGTCGCTCGGGTTATCCTCGGCGGCCGCCTTCAAATAGGTCAGAGCGTCGGCATCGTCCTTCTGCTGGAGGGCCACAAAGCCCAGGGCGCGGTTAAAGTCCGCGCGGAACTGCTTAACCTGCTTCTCGAATGCTTGCTGCTGTGCGGGCGCGGGCTGCGGTAGTTTTTGGAGCAGCTCCAACCCGTGCTTGCCGTTCGTTTGGGTTTGCGTGAGTTGAGAGTCCTTGTCTGGCGCATCCGCCTTGTAGACGAAGGGAAAGGCAAACGCCAGATAGTGGAGCGCCGGGAGATTGTCCGGGTTCAACTGCAGCGTCTGCTGGGCGGCCTTGATGGCGTCCGCTGAGTCGCCCGTTTTCTGATAGTCAGCCATCTTGATCAGGTCAGCCTGATCCTTAAAATCCGAATTCGGGTACTTCTGGAGGAACGCATCAGCCAGGGAGATCTGCTGCTTGGGGTCCGCCGTCTTATACATGGTCTGAAACGCGTCGTACTCGTCCCGGCTCTTCCACGTGGGCGCCTTCTTGGCGGCCGCAGCCTGCCCGGCAGGGGCCGCCTGCGGATGCACTGAAGCCTGCAAATGCGTTTGCGCGACCAACCGCGCACGATGCCCCCCTGGAAGCTCCGCCGCTGCCGGCGGCAAGCACCACACCGCGACGATCAAACTTAGATACGCTGGTATCTTCATCATTGAAAAACTACCTCGGTCGAAAGAATTTGTTCCTTGACACGTTCCAGGGCCGGGCGCTACTTACCCGGAAGGACCGGCAGTGCAGCGATGTCTACATCCCGAAAATCGGGTGATGAATTGGAATACCAAGACTTGAGAACATTTTCAAGCAAAATCGCTCCGCCTGTGCCCTGCAAAGTTTTTATCACTGCTTTGCGGCAATGTCTACTGAGTTTAGATGCGGTTTCAACGATTTCTGTATGGTACGAGCTTTCTTAATAGCTTTTTGTAAAACTGTTGGCCAATTTTTGTTCACCGGAACCCAAGTCTTCACGCGACCACCCCAAGAGTGGGCAAAATCAGCTTCGACCGCGCTTTGCCGGTCTTGCAGCGCGAAGTTGACAGTCCCGAGGCTCTTGGATAAACTCGCGGCAAAACAGAGGATCATGTTCTCCCGAATTCAGCCAAGTCCGGGGCCTTCCGAGCAGCAGGAGCGAGGGCGAAAGGCTGAGGGATGCTCGTGAAGGAGTTCGGTTGGCTATTGGCTGGCTTGATTTATTCGTACTGATCGCCTATCTCATCGGGATCACGCTGTTTGGCGCCCACTTCCGCAAAGGCCAGCACAGCTTGCGCGACTACTTCCTGGGTGGCCGCAGGCTGCCCTGGTGGGCCATTTCACTCTCGGTGGTTTCGGCCGAGACCAGCATCCTCACCATCATCAGCACGCCCGGCATCGCCTATCGCTCCAACATGGCTTTCCTGCAACTGGTTCTGGGTTATCTGATGGCCAGGGTTGTCGTCAGTTTGCTGCTGATCCCGCGTTACTTCGCCGGAGAGATTTACACCGCCTACCAGTTGATCGAGGTTCGGTTCGGCAAGATGTTGAAGGTGTTCACGGCAGCATTATTCCTGGGCACTCGGGCGCTCGCGGAAGGGGTTCGGGTGTTCGCCGTGGCGATTGTTTTCGAAGTTGTCTTCAAACGTGGCACCCTGGCCTCCTTGCTGATTGTCACGGGTTTGACTCTTCTCTACACTTTTGAAGGCGGGTTGACGGCGGTGATCTGGACGGACGTCATTCAGCTCACCATCTATCTGTGCGGGACGGTGTTGGCCCTGGGGTTG
>JBOGKI010000589.1:0-3135 GCA_050745605.1 Terriglobia bacterium
ATTCCAGGGTTCGCGCTGAAACTGCCCGGGTTTGGCGCAAAGTTCAAGGCGGACGTGAAGAAATATAACGCCACGGTCGTCAGCCTGGGATCCTTCGGTGAAATTCTGGCGCGGCCTGAGAACTACGTCGAGATCGATCCGGAGGTGAAGGACGCTTGGGGTATTCCGGTCCTGAAGTTCAACATTGAGTGGGGCTCCAATGATTTGGCAATGGCCAAAGATATGGTTGAGACGCAGCGGGAGATGTGCAAAGCGGCCGGCCTCGAGGTCATCGACGAGAGAACCGAGGCCCTGCCCCCCGGATGGAGCATCCACGAGGCAGGAACCGCGCGCATGGGCGACGATCCCAAGAAGTCTGTTGTCAACAAATTCAATCAATGCCACGACATTAAGAACCTTTACGTCGTGGATGCGGCATCGTTCGTATCATCAACTGAAAAGAATCCGACATTGACGATTCTGGCCCTATCCATGAGAGCAGCCGACCACATCGAGGACCAGATGAAGGCGGGCGCCTTGGGCTAAGCTGGGCTTTTGTTCACGGGCCGGGACCGATTGCATGGCCGGAGATACCACCCTGGCAATGGATCAGAATACTTGATAGGGGAACCGCACGGCGCTCAAGGTGCGATCCCTTGCTGCTTTTGAGCGTCGGACGCCGCGGGCCGATTTCTTGAAGAATGAAACTGCTACCCGGGTGTTCTCTCGCCTGCCTGCACCTCGCCAGAAACCAAGCCAGCGACAAGGGGCTATTTCGAACACACCCATGAACCATCTCAGTCCTTCAGATTTCGCGCTGGCTTTCCAGCAGATTTCAAGCCGTCGCGGCGCAAGCATCAAGAGTGTGGCCCACGCTCTCGGCCTCAACCCGACCGAGTTACAGAAGGTATTGGCTCCTCTCTCCAAACAAGGCTTGCTGGCAAAGGACGGCAGCTTCTGGCGTCTCAATCCCGGCTATGGTCGGGTGGTGGGCATTGACATGGGCGCCAGCCACCTGCACTTCGCATTGTCGGATTACAACGGCAAGATTCTGCTGGAATCCGACCACAAAATTCCACCCGAGGAAGGCCCGCGCCGGATCACGGAACGGATCAAAGCAGGAATCCGGTCGATTGTCCAGGCGGACAGGACAACCTTGGGTCTTTCAGACCGTGGCGCCAAGCCGGGCCCCTCGCGTTTGAACCCCGATCACACTCAGACTCTTCGAGCCGCTGCGATTGGGGTGCCGAGTCCGGTGGACGCCGAGCGTGGCGAGGTCTCGTTTGCCAACAACTTGCCGGGTTGGAGAAAAATTCCTCTTCGCCAAGAACTGGAAAATGAATTCCGGGTGCCGGTGTTTCTTGAAAATGACGCCAACCTGGCCGCCACCGGAGAACACTGGCGCGGCGCAGCCCGAGGCGCTGAAACGTTCGTCTTTATCGCGCTGGGCACAGGAGTAGGGTCAGGAATTTTTGTGGATGGACGGTTGGTACGTGGCAGAAGCGGCGCCGCCGGAGAAGTTCATTTGATGAACCTTGAATGGCAGCGATGGAATGAAGATTTCGGCGATGTCGGTTATTTCGAAACGCACGTCTCAGGCATGGGAATTGCCTCCGAAGGGCGAAAGATTCTGAACGCCAACCCGGCGAACGGCGCACCGGGGCTTGCCGGCGAACGCGATGCGATGTTTGTCTTTAAAGCCATGCGCCAGGGAGATTTGCGAGCGCGCCAACTCTTGGAGAAAATTTTCACGATGCTCGGCGTAGGAGTGGCGAACCTGGTCGCGGTTCTCGACCCGGAAATGATCGTGTTCGGAGGCGGGATTGTGCTCGGGGCGCCGGAGCTCCTGGTGGGCACGGTCGAGAAAGTCGTGAAGAGGATTCAAGAGCATCCACCGCAGATCCGGCTTTCCGAGCTGAAAGGCCGCGCCCAGATTTATGGCGCGATTTATTCCGCCTTGAGAATCGCAGCGGAGAAGCGGCTCAAAAGCTACGGTTGATGGACGGCGCTCTTCGGCTTGGAGCGCCTCATTGCCCCACCGGTCGATTGCAGCCGAATTTATTGGGGCTGGATCAAACCCTTCTTGACGGCGTAAAGGACCAACTCGGCGGTGCGATGCAGGCCCAACGTTTCCATCACCCGGGCGCGATGGACGGCTACCGTATTGACGCTGATATTCAGGAGGCTGGCCACTTCCTTATTCGACTTGCCTTGGGCAATCAATTGCAGAACCTCCTTCTCCCGTAACGTCAGGTGATCGTGCGGCTCGGAAGTCCCATCCTGCAGCGTACCGGCTTTCAGACCTTCCACCAGCAGGTTTGAGATTCCCGGACTCATGTAGGCATTGCCCTCCGCCAGGGCAAGAACGGCGCGAGTCAAGTCAAGTTCAATCGCATCCTTCAACATATAACCTTTGGCCCCTACCTCAAATGCCTTGCGGACATAAGCTTCGTTCGAGTACATGCTCAAGATGAGAACTCTCGTTTCCGGGCTGATCTTCAGAATTTCCGCTGTAGCTTCCAACCCTCCCAGTTCCGGCATGGAAAGGTCCAGCACTGCCACGGTCGGTTTCAGCTCCCGGGCCTGCTCGATTGCCGCCAGCCCCGTCGCCGCCTCACCCACCACCGCGATGCGGGGATCGTCTTCCAGAATTCTCCGGAATCCCTGGCGGACCAGCGTATGGTCGTCCGCCAATAGGACCCGGATCTTTTTCTCGTGACTTGTGGGCGTTGTTGTACTCATGTCAAACCCTTTCCGCAGGAGCAAGGGCCGCTTGGGGCAACGGAATCTGGACAATGACCTCGGTTCCCTTTCCTGGCATGGACTCGATCCTCAGTTCCCCGTCCAGCCGTTGCGCGCGCTCCCGCATTCCCATGAGGCCAAATCCTTCGCCGGCGGGGCGGTTCAGCTTGGCTTCGACATCGAAACCAGCGCCATGATCCCGGATCCAGATCTGCAAATTTTGGTTGTCTTTCTTGATGATGACTCTGGCTTCCGATGCGCCCGAGTGCCGGGCCACGTTCCCCAGCGCCTCCTGAATAATGCGATAGACGTGGATCGATTGGTCGCGTGGAAAAGTCACGTCCTCCAGCGAAGTTTCCAAGCGCGCGTCGATTCCAGTTTGTCTGGAAAACTGAGTCACAAACCATCCTAGCG
>JBOGKI010000590.1:0-3132 GCA_050745605.1 Terriglobia bacterium
ACCTGGCACGACCCCTCCCCATAGTGACGGAATGAAATCGCAACTGCTTGTGAACACACCGTTTCACCCCGGAGACCGTGGAAGTTGGGTTAGTCGCTTTAGGCCACTAAGTTGCAAAGCAAAGCCATTCTACTATAATATGTAAACGAATGAATATAAATGTATTATCTGATTTATGGGTCTGAGTGATGGGACGACTGGCGTTACGAATAAAATACGAATATGAGGCGAAAGAATGCGCCTTGTTCCGTCTTGCTGCGCCTCGGGCTTTGGCCTGGACTCGCCGCCCCCTGCCCGCTGCGGGTTCGACAGCCAAGAACGCCGGTCGGTCTTCCTGCGTATCTCTTCCGTCTAAGGCCTGAAGCCGGGGACGCTCAGCCGGATGCGGTAGACGCTGCTGCTGGCGGCAATGTAAAGCGTCCTGCCGTCGGCGCCGCCCCAGTTCAGGTTTCCAACTCTTTCTCCGGGATGGATGGTTCCCAGGTGCTTGCCTTGGGGGGAGAAGATCCAGACCCCACCCGGACCGGCGCTATAGATGTTGCCCTTTTGATCCACCTTCATGCCGTCCGGCGCTCCCTCAGCTTTGTCGGACGTGGCGTCGTAGAACACCATGCCGCCGCTCAGGGTTCCATCTGGATTCACCCTGTAACGCATCCAGAGCTTTTTGGGCTCGGAGTTATTTACGTAAAGGTAGCTCATGTCGGGCGAGAAAGCGATGCCATTGGGCCGGGTAAGATCGGAAATGAGAAGCTGGAGTTTGCTCTCATCGGGAGGCGCGCCCGGCTTGTGGGAAACTGCATCCAGAATGCGGTAGACGCCGTTGACGCGCAACTGCTTGAGGGGATCGTGATCGCTCTGCGTGGGCAACCCGTAAGGCGGATCCGTGAAGTAGAGCGCGCCGTGCGGTCCGTAAACCAGATCATTCGGGCTATTCAACTGTTTGCCCTGGTATTTATCGGCGAGGATGGTTCGGACCGCATGGGGGCTGACGGATTCAAGCCGCCAGACGTCGCGCTGTGCGTGCCCAGCCACCGTGAGGCGGCCTTGGGGATCGAGCGTCATGCCGTTCGAGCCGGACTCGGGGCCGCCGTAGGGAGCCTTGCCCAAGTAGCCGCTCGGCTGCATGAAGATCGTCACCCCACGCCCCGGAACCCATTTGCGGATGCTATTGCTGGGAATCTCCGCGAAAAGGAGATAGCCGGCATGAATCCAGATGGGGCCTTCGGTCCACTTGAAGCCGGTGGCCACGCGCTCAACCTTGGCCTTGGCGGGTACGATTCGGTCGATTGCAGGGTCGAGCCGTTCAACGGACCCCGTCCCCTGCGGCCACGCTCCGGCGCCCGCCACGAGAATTAGAGAGAGAGGGAAAAGCGCAAATTGTGTGATTTTCATGCGCGGAATCTTACAACTTCGCCCCGTATGAAGCAAATCGATTCTCATCTCCAACTCCAGAAGCAACCTCCAGGGCATTTCATAAACAAAAGAAGAGGAGCAGCGGTAGTTTGGTGAACTAGAATAAGAGAGGGCGCCGGTCACAACGCGAGTCTTTGCGAGGAGCGGGTGGAAAATGTCGCATCCGCGGAGGGCCGCTTTTCTAGTTTTGGCGCTCAAGGTAAGTATCTATGGGCTGTGTCTGAATCATCACAATAGTATTGAGCCAATGCTCGATCTCAAGAACCCGGTGTAGATTTCCGGGAACAGGCAAGGAGGGCGAATCCAAGTGGAACTCGGCATGGTGGGTCTGGGCAGAATGGGAGCAAACATGGTACGCCGCCTCTTGCAGGGTGGCCACCGGTGTGTTGCGTTCGACATGAACGCTGACAATGTAAAAGCATCGGCGGGCGAGGGCGCTACGGGAGCGGCTTCCCTGAGCGACCTGGTGGCGAAGCTCAAGCCGCCGCGGGCGGTGTGGCTGATGGTGCCCGCCGCCGCGGTGGACAGCACTCTCCGCGACCTCGCGGGTCTCGTGCAGAAAGGCGACACGATTATTGACGGCGGAAACTCATACTACATTGACGACATTCGACGGGCCAAGGAGTTGGAGCCGAAAGGTATTCGCTATCTGGACGTGGGCACCAGCGGTGGCGTTTGGGGCTTCGAGCGCGGCTACTGCATGATGATCGGCGGCGAGACGGAGGCTGTGCAGCGGCTTGATCCGGTCTTCAAGACACTCGCGCCTGGCCGGGGCGACATTCCGCGAACTCCGGGGCGCGAAAAGGCGGGCGGAACCGCGGAGGATGGGTACCTGCATTGCGGACCGCCCGGCGCGGGTCATTTCGTTAAGATGGTCCACAACGGAATTGAGTATGGGCTGATGGCGGCCTACGCCGAGGGGCTCAACATCCTGCAACACGCCAACGCCGGCAAGCAAAGCCAGAGCGATGATGCGGAGACGACGCCGTTGCGCAACCCCGAGGAATACAAGTACGACCTTAATCTCGCCGATATCGCCGAGGTGTGGCGCCGCGGTAGCGTGGTTGCGTCCTGGTTGCTGGACCTTACCGCGATTGCCTTGTTCGAACAACCGGATTTGGCGAAGTTTTCAGGCCGCGTTTCTGACTCGGGCGAAGGCCGGTGGACGATCAAGGCCGCCATTGATGAGGGCGCGCCCGCCCCTGTCCTGAGCACCGCCTTGTACGAGCGATTTACGTCAAGAGGGGAAGCAGGCTTTGCAGACAAGCTGCTCTCCGCGATGCGGTTCGAGTTCGGCGGGCATCTCGAGAAGAAAGCATGAAGCCCACTCCTGGAAGCAAGCCCCGCAAAGTGCTGGTGATCGACGTCGGGGGAACGCATATCAAAGTACTGGCGACCGGGAAGCGCAGCCGCCGTGAAGTTCCGTCCGGTCCGAAAATGACGGCCGCTCAAATGGTGAGGCAAGTGAAGCGCCTCACCCAGGATTGGGAATACGATGCCGTCTCCATCGGTTTCCCCGGCCCTGTGGTTCACGGGCGTCCTCTGCGCGAGCCCTACAACCTGGGTGGTGGTTGGGTGGGGTTCGATTTCCAAAAAGCCTTCCGCCACCCCGTCAAGCTTATCAACGACGCCGCCATGCAGGCGCTCGGGAGTTACGAGGGTGGGCGCATGCTCTTTCTGGGCTTGGGTACGGGGTTGGGTTCGGCCATGATTGTGGAC
>JBOGKI010000591.1:0-3126 GCA_050745605.1 Terriglobia bacterium
TGCCGACTCAGAGAGAGGTCCCGCGTCCCGTGCAGGCTCACTCCGCTCTCACACGATTGCGCAACTGGCCGAGGCCGGAGATCTGCACCACGACCTCATCTCCGGGTTGCAGCCACCGCGGCGGATTTCTCGCTTCACCCACACCCGCCGGGGTCCCGGTGGAAATCACGTCGCCCGGCTCAAGCGTAAACACGCCTGAAAGGTGTTCGATCAGCTCCGGAATACGAAACACCAACTGCGAGGTATTGGAGCTCTGCAAGACTTCGCCATTGATAATCATTCGGATATCGAGGACATGCGGATCGGGGATTTCGTCCTCAGTCACGATCGCCGGACCCATCGGCGCAAATGTATCGAAGGTCTTGCCGATCATCCATTGAGAAGTGGCCATCTGGTAATCGCGGGCGCTTACGTCATTGAGGTTGGTGTATCCAAACACATGTTCCCGCCACTGGCTTTTGGGAATGTATCGCCCGCCTTTTCCGATTACGACAGCCAGCTCCGCTTCATAATCGGGTTGCGAGGAAAGCTTGGGCAGCACAATCTCATCATCCGGGCCGATGACCGCCGTGGCGTACTTCGAAAAAACCGTCGGCACGGTCGGGATGTCCATCTTCGACTCGACGGCGTGGTCCCGGTAGTTAAGCCCGATGCAAATGATTTTGGGAGGTCGTGGAAGGGGAGCTCGAAGACGAACCTTGTTGACCGAAATTACCTGATCAGCATCCGCCTTTTCAATCCAGCGTCGGACACGCTGGAGGGCGTCCGCGCCGCCTTCGATGACCGCCAAAAGGCTTGGAAAGCCTGCTGCCTCGAGACTCACGATATTCTCGCCCGAAACGAGACCAACTTCCGCAGAACCATCTCGCACAAAAGTTACGAAGCGCATCCTGTTTCCTCCTGCTATGGATCGAACGAACGTTCAAGTCGCCCGAGGGCGCGGCGTTTCCAAGATTCCGACGCACAGACTACTCGCTCGACGGCGGAGCGATCTTGTAAAACACGTAGGTGAGCTTCCAACGTGCCCGGGCGCCGGGTTCGATATGCAACCGGATGTAGGGCTCGGGGCACGCCACCGTACGAATCGACCAGAACAATAGCTTTGCCAGCGGGCGGCTGCCCGAGATTCGAACTCCAACGCCTGCCTTGTGGTTCTCGATGCGAATGTTGTAGCTATCGATTCGATCTCCAAACCCGCGTATCTCCGAAAACACCACCTCGCCCTTCTTAAGATCGCGGGCGTACCTGATGGACTGCCCGCGGACCTCGGCTCCGTGCTTGAGGGTCTGCAAGGGCTTTGGCACGAATGGAAAGTGAACGGAAATCGAGGGACCGACGACCTCGTGATCGATGACGAAAAAATTATGGCAATATTCATCCGTGGCAAGCAATTTGCTGCCTGTGTTCTTCAGGGAGTGCTCGATGACAAGTTCTGGCTTTCCTTTCACCAGACGGAGCGTCTTGCGGTAAACATAGCCGTATCCATCGTCTGATTTCAATTTCTGAATGAACACCAGCTTGTTCGCGCTCTTGCGAACCGTCCATTTGCCCGGATCGACGACGTCGTAGGTACTGAATCGGCGGAATGACTTCTCGTCCGGCTTGCGAAGGGTGCCGACGCCGATGCGGACAAACGTCCCACGCGAGTTCGCTTCGTCGTATCCCAAACTGGTGATGAACTCTTCGGCGGGCCCAGTGATGGAGTCGTGGACGAGCGGATCCTGGTGTTCGTACCACCGTGACACAAACTGGTGACCCCCATACTGCAGACTGGAGATGACGCCGGACCAGTCGAAGCGCGTCGCACGGTAAGACCCGTGCACCGGATCGGGGAGCATCACGACCGCTTGTATGGTTTTGTTGGAGATTTCAACTTTCGGATAATCTTCCGCAAAGAGCCCTTGGCCCATCAGGCCAGCGAAGCAGCAAACGGCCAAACATATTTTCGCGAGTTCAGTTGGCGGAGCCTTGCGTAGAGTGCAAGAACGCCCAGCCCGACCGCCACTCATGGTGTGAGATGAGCTCATCCCATCCTCGATACGGATTCGTCGCGACTGCCCTTCCGAGTCTTCGCCGGCTCGTGGCGCTCCGCGGTCTTCATCACCGGCCATTGCCTCTTCACTTGGTCCTGATGCGAGCGTCTTCAAGGATTCGTTGCGCCCGAGATGGATTGAAGATTCCGCAGGAGCAGAATCGCGCCAGGTAAGTAACCGCCTGCTCGGGAGTCCGTCGCCCTTCCTTGACCCAATCAATCATCTTTTTGGAAAGACTGGATGAAATCATACCGTGGCCGCACATCGTGGACAGCGCCAGCACCTGCGTGTTCGGCAGCTTTTCCGTCTTGCCCTCAAAGCCCAATGAATAGCCGACGCTATGTCGGGCAATCCCGGCCGCCGCGCAGCACTGGTTGGCGCCCTCAATCGACGTTGAAATATTAACCGACAGCCCGAGGTCCGCCCGTTTCACAGCTTTGACGAAGCCTTCCGCCGCCTCCCGGTTGTCAAACACGGCTGCGACGCCGCCCGGCGCATTGATGCCGTCAATAACCACACGAAAGTCCGGCGCCATGTCCCGCTTCCAGTGCACCGTCGGATTTAAATGGCGGGAAGGACGCAGCGCGCCACCGTGAAGCGCGTCTCCAAGATTGACCGGCTTGAACGGCAGCGCCAATTCCAGGAACTTCTTCAGCTTGGGAACGCATCCTTCATCGTTCTTGCCACGGCTTGGAGTGGCGAAGACGATGTAGTCGTCGTAAAAGCTTCCTGCATCGCCGTAACGGTGTAAGGTGTTCGTCATCGCAGCTCGCTGACCGGCTCCTCCGTGGTTTCCACCGGATTGGTTAACCGACCCAAACCTGTATTGGTTTTGGCCCGCTCCAGCTTGTACCCCAGTCCCTCCAGGACGGGCGCCACGATGTTGTCCTCGCCATTTGCGTCACACCGCGTTCCCACTCCCAGAGCAACCACGGTGTCCATCTGCTTCTCGACCTCGCGCACGATCTGGATAATCTCCTCGGTGCGCTCGACGGGAACTTTGATTTCTACGATTGCCGAAAGAACTTTCTCATTCAGAATGTCCGGTCTCAGGGTTCCGGTACAAATGTCGCTCCTGAGCAGCGTCAATGGC
>JBOGKI010000592.1:0-3126 GCA_050745605.1 Terriglobia bacterium
GGCACAGGGGGCGCGCCGCAAAGAACGCGGGTGAGATCGGCAGTCCGCAACTTATTCCTGCTAAAAGTGGTTAATCTCCAATTACACTTTTGGGATACGAGCCCGATATTCTTCAAATTCGTATCATTGGGTTGGACTCGCGACGTCCCGATGCGGGTGTAGCCCAGGCGAGCCTCATTGATGAGCGTCGGGGAGAAGGAGTGGGTTTCACTCAGCACGTCCGTGGTGGTGGCAGCCGTCTGCAAGCCTTGATTGAAGGCGCCGCCATCCGTGATACCGGTGAAAGGACCGGGCTTGAACGTTGGCTCGTTCGAGTAGCTGACCGCGCCGAATATCTGGTCTTTATCGCTGAAATTGTGATCGACGCGAACGTCAAATTGGTCGATGCGGTCGTTGGTGACCGGGTCGGTGGTGTTGTTGTTGAAAACGTTCCCGTTGGTAGGCGCAGGAAACAGGTTAAGAAGCTTGACGGCGTTGGGGTCGACCCGCGCGGCAGGTATCTGGTTATTGGGAAACGCGTCTCGAACGTAGCCGGTGCCGGTTGCGACCAGCCCTGTAACCGGATCCCTCTGCCCAGTCGTCACCGGGCGGGTTGTTGCTGAATCAAGAATCGAGCCGAGCGGGAATGACCTGCCGAGCAGATCCTTCTGGGGTGTGCCAGTCGCTTGGGCCGTCAGCAACTCGGAGAAGTCCATGTAACCGGATGTTCGCTCAATCGCAGTCGGCACCGTGTTGACGAACGGAGTCGCCTGACGAATGCGTGTTCCCTCGTAATCGGCGAAGAAGAAGGTCTTGTCCTTTCCGTTGTAGACGTGAGGAATGCTGAGCGGCCCGCCGATGGTGGCTCCGAACTGATTTTGGCGAAATTCGCCTTTAGCCTGGTTGTTGGAGTTCTCAAAGAAGTTGGCGGCATCCAACCCGCTGTTGCGGAAGAATTCCCAGGCGCCGCCATGATACTGATTCGTGCCGGACTTGAGCGTGGCGTTCAGGACCGCGCCGCCGGCGCGTCCCAACTCGGCTGAGAAGTCACTGGTCTGCACCTTAAACTCCTCAATGGCATCGACAGGCGGGCGCACCACATAGGCCGTACCGTTCAGGAAGTCGACCAAGTCGGCATTGTCATCCATGCCGTCCAGCAGGTAGTTGTTTTGCGCTGGACGCGTGCCATTGGCCGAGAAGTCGCCGGTTTGATTCAGGCCGCGAGTCTCCGGCTGGCCTTGAGTGACCCCGGCAGAAAGCTGGGCGAGGAAGGTATAATTCCTGCCGTTCAAGGGCAGGTTGTTCACCTGGCGCTGACCTATCACCTGTCCCACCGAGGCGTTGGTTGTTTGCAGTGCCGGCGGGGCGCCGGTCACCTCAACCGTTTGCGTGACCTGACCGGGAGGCAGGGTGATGTTCACCACCACTTGTTGCTGCACTTGAACCGTCACGTGCTTCTGGTCTACGCGTTGGAAGCCTTTGTACTCCGCGGAAACGGTGTAAGTGCCAATGCGGATCGGCGTGAAAGTGTAGTCGCCGGAACCGCCGGATGTGGTCGTGAGCTTTAATCCTGTGCCTTCATTGGTCAGGGTCACCGTCGCGCCAGGGATCACCGCGCCCGACTGGTCCTTTATTGTTCCCTGGATGGCGCCGGTATCAACCTGGCTGTAGGCCCCAGTAACTCCGATCCCCATGAGCAGGAGCCCGAAAACCACGAAACTTGCAATCCACGATAGGCCTTGATTTGCGCCGCGCCTCATATCATCCTCCTTCATTGCCGTCCTCAGCCCACAGGCATTCCCTGCCGGGCCGATTAAGCCCTCGATCACCCGTGGAATAGAGTTGTTGGACTTACCCCGCCCGACGAAGAGAAGCAAACCAGAAAGCGCAACCCCTGCGCAAGCGCTTGCCGAATACGCTTGCGTTTTAGCATAGTGGATTGTAACATGTCAATATATTTTTTTAGGTTACGTGATGGAGATTTCGATATGGCGGCGGGCATGAAGGAAGTGGCACACCGGGCCAAGGTCTCGGTCACTACCGTGTCGCACGTGCTCAACAAGACCCGTCACGTGGCGCCCGAAACCGAAACGCGGATTCGGCGAGCGATTGAAGAGCTCGGCTACTATAAGAACGCTCATGCCCGGCGTTTGGCCAGGGGGCACAGCGACTTCTTCGGTTTGATTGTCTCCGACATCTGCAATCCCTTCTTTCCCGAGATCATCAAGAGCTTTGAGACGGTCGCCCTGGAAAAAGGGAAGGACCTGTTTCTCTGCAACACCAATTACGAGCCGCACCGGACGCGGGCCGCGGTCCGAAGGATGATCGAGAACCAGGCCCCCGGGGTCGCGGTGATGACCTCAGAAATGGACCCTGACCTGGCTAAAGAGCTGGCTGCGAATGAAGTGGCCGTGGTCTTTCTCGACGTCGGCGAGGTCAAGCCGTGGATGAGCAACATCCGGGTCAATTACTCCCGCGGTATCAGCCAGGCCATTCTCCATCTTCGCGAGCTGGGGCACCAGGATTTCGCTTTCATCTCCGGCCCCAAAACCCTTCGCTCCGCCAATCTCCGCCGTAACGCCTTCATCGAGACCCTCGAAAGCTCGGGGCTTTCCTCACAACGTACCCTCGAAGGCAATCACCGGGCGGACGGAGGGGCGGAAGCGGCGCGCCTGCTGCTATCGCAACCCCGGCTTCCGACCGCGATTCTCTGTAGTAACGATCTGACTGCCATCGGCGTGCTTCAGGCTTTGGGCGAAGCGGGAGTTGACGTGCCCGGTGAAGTCTCCGTGGTGGGATTCGACGACATCGATTTGGCTCACTTTGCTCAACCCCCGCTGACCACTGCCATGCTTTCCCGCGAGGAGCTCGGCCGGATGGCCTTCAAGGCCCTGCAACGTATCTTGACTTCGAAGAACCACATGGGCGCAGAGTACGTGGTGGACACGCAACTCGTGATTAGAAAGTCCACTGCCCAGGCTCGGAATAGGAAGACCCAGATCTCTTTGTCCGGAAGCTAGTATTACTATGTTAAGTTGGGCGGGTTGCCATCGCAATTCAGATAATAAAATTGCGGCAGGGAGGGCAACCATACAACTTTAATCCGCCCGAAAATGGATGTTGTTTCAAGCCTTGAAACTGGCGGAT
>JBOGKI010000593.1:0-3123 GCA_050745605.1 Terriglobia bacterium
CGTCCAAGGTGTCGCTTCCATAGTGCTGGACGAACGCCTGCCGCTTCTCGTTCCATCCTTTGCTTAGTATCTGGAGGTAGATTTCATCTCTCACCTTCAGCCAGCGGTCGAGGTCGGCGGGGAAAGACCGCTTCATCGCCAGGCGCAAGGCGCGATCCAGCGCCACCCAGCACATCATCTTGGAATAAACGAAATGCTGCCGCCCGCTGCGGACCTCCCAGATGCCATTGTCGGTGCGACTCCAGTTGTCACAGACCCAGTCCACCAGCCGTCGCAGGCCCCGCCACAAGCCGTGGGAAATGGGGCTGCCGTATTTGTTGTAAATGTAGACAGCGTCCATCAGTTCACCGAAGATGTCCATCTGGACCTGGTGATATGCGGCGTTGCCGACCCGCACGGGGCGAGAACCTTTGTAACCTTCCCAAAGGTCCAGGGTTTCTTCGTGCAGGGTGCGGCGGCCGTCAATGCCGTAGACCGTCTGCAGCAATCCATCCTGGCCTGCCTTATCGGCTTTCCCGTCTTTCCCGGCGTCGTTGCGGAGGGACTCCAGCCAACTCATAAAGCGATCCGCCTCATCCGTCAGTCCGACGCGCAGCAGAGCGTAGACCGTGAAAGCGGAGTCACGAATCCAACTACAGCGGTAGTCCCAGTTGCGCTCGCCGCCAATCCTCTCCGGCAAGCTGGTGGTGGGGGCGGCAACCACAGCTCCGGTGGGCTCATAGACCAGCATTTCAAGGGTGAGCGCGGAGCGATGCACCATCTCTCGCCAACGCCCCTGGTAACTGCATTTCGCAATCCACCCGCGCCAGTATTGCACCGTTTTGGCCAGAAGGCTTTCGCTTTCCACATCCGTAAGGGGTTTTCGGGGACGCTCGCCGGAATACAAAACAAAGGTTTTTGCTTCGCCCTGGTGAAGCACAAATTCGGCAGCCACGCCGTTGGCATCCTGGCGGAGCGGAACATCCGTTGCCAGGGCCAGCGGCGGCGCGGGCGCTCGAAACGTGGCGCCGTCCGGGCTGATCTCAATTTTGTGCGAATCCCGTCCATAGTTGAAGGCGGGGCAGCACTCCAACCGGAAGGCTACCGTGCCTCGCGTGGCTTTAACGCGGCGAATCAAAACGGACGAAGTCTCCTCTTTTGATTCGGGCAGCGGCATGAAGTCCGCAATCTCACCGGTTCCTTCAAAAGAAGGAAAACGGGTGATCAGGACATTGGTGTCCGGCAAATAGTATTGTTCCTGCTTGCTGCTGCCTGCCTTCGGACCGATCCTGAAATGCCCGCCTTTTTTGTCATCGAGGAGCGACCCAAAGACGCTGGGCGAATCGAAGCGCGGCAGACAGAACCAATCAATCGTTCCATCCAGAGCGACCAGCCCAACCGTGCGCATGTTACCGATGATGCCGTGGTTCTCAATCGGCGGATAGGCCATTTCGTTGCCTTCGAATCATCAGGACCATGGAGCAATACATCTTCGAGGCGCAGCGGCCCCCAATGTCATGCATAACTCCCTCCGCTATCCTGCGCGCCCCATCGCAGGCCCAGGACCACTACTACACTCTCAATTTTAGATGATGAATTCAATACTTTTGGGGGCGGACGAAGCAGGAAGTTCTTTTCGCGGTGCATCACCGGCGCGCTTAACAAAGTAGGGTGACGTCACCGGCCGGGGGCGTGGCTTCGGGTCGCGTCAGCAGGCAATGCAGCGTTTCTGCAATGCGACACTCTACTGCGCCACTCGCTTTTCACGGATCGACATTGCGCAGGATGTCCGCCCAGAGGGCTTGGGCAAAAAACCAGCGGCTATCGCCGGGGAAAGAACTGTTCGAACAGATAATCCCGAAGTTCACGATCGAAGACCGCTGTGTTCTGGCGGGAATCCCGGGCGTCAGTGTTGAAATTCACGATGTAGGCGCTGTGTGTTGCCGGCTCCAAGTAAAAGTGGCTCAGAAAGCCGTTCTGATTGCCGGCATGACCTATGAATCGGCGGCCGCGGTCCTCCCTGATAAAGCAGGACAGCCCCACCGAGTCTTGACGATCCGGTCCGTTCGGGTTTGATGGATCGTTGGACGCAATCTTCACCTCCGGCTCAAACATCTCCTCAATTGACGATCGCTTCAACACCTGGCGATAAGCTTCAGCGTGGGCCGGATCCCCCAGCAGAAATTTCAGGTATTTCACCATGTCCGGAAGCGGGGCATTCAAGCCGCTGTTGGAAACGGTGATGCCGGTGTCAAAATTGAACCGTTGCTCGGCGAGCTTGCCCCCCGCCAGCACGTAGCTTCCGGACCGATATTTGAGCAGAGAGTAGGGCGAGCGGTCAAAATAGCTGTGGATCATTCCAAGCGGCTTCAGAATATTCTTGTCGATGTACACCTCATAGTCGTCGCCGCTCAAACGCTCAAGAATCTGTCCCAGAAACACGAAGCCCAGATTGGAGTAGCTGAATTTGCTGCCCGGCTTGAACAGGATCTCGGTGTACGGCATCATCGCCACAATTTGCGACCACTTCGTGGGTTCGAAGGGCTGCCAGGGCTGATCGCCGCCCCAGGGCCAAGTCGCGGCGCGAAAACCGGCGCTGTGGGTGAGCAACTGGCGGATCGTGATCGCATCCACCGCACCAAAGGGGTCGTAAGCCGCCTCAAGTTCTGGAACGTAGTTGATGGCCGGGTCATCCAGCTTCAGAAGTCCGTGGTCGCGAAGCTGCAAAATAGCAATCGCCGTGAAGGTCTTGGTGATGGAAGCCCAGTGAAAAGTGGTGTTCTCCGTCACCGGCTGGCGCGGATCCAGACGTGCGTAACCCTGGAAATCGCCGCCCACCACCTTGCCGTCGCGGATCAGGACCAAGCCGCTGCCCACGATGCCGTTTCGCTGGAGTCCGGCTTCGTAAAAGCTCTTCACCTTGGAGACGTCTCCACCGGCTTGCGCCGCACTCAGCGTTGCGATACAACCAAGAACGCAGGCTCCAGTGAGCAGGAGACGGCGTTTCAGGGTTCGCATCATTATTTCCTTCGTTCCTCGAAAATATTGTGCCAGAAAACGCCGGATTCCTATAATATCGGAAACCTGTCAGGTCGCTGAAGAAACCGTGATTTGTCAGGTTGAATGGAGCAAAGCCTCTTGAAG
>JBOGKI010000594.1:0-3118 GCA_050745605.1 Terriglobia bacterium
GAGGTGTGAGCAAATTTGGCTGTAGCGGCGGTCTATGACCGCCGCTCTCGTGTTTTCAATCAATTCGACGCTCATAGAGCGCCGCTACAGCAGCCTTTGGCGATTAATTCACAGCTTCTCAGTCTCGGCCGCGGTCGGGAGTGCGGAGTCAGGTAGCCCAGAGTATTTACGGAGAGAGGAGCGAGGAGGCGAAACGCTGGGCCGCGAGGCGGCACCCAGAACTGGATGAGGGTCGCTGGAAGAATCTCCTCTACAGCAAACTGTACTACCGTCGAGATCCGGTGCAGTGGCAGGTCAGCTCCCCAGCGGTCACTTTTCGCCGCGGGTCTTGAAGGGATAAGAGTGCCGCCAGCAAGTCAGCATCATGCACGCCTTTGCAGCGGGGTCGGCAGTTGTTGCGAAAACGCGAAGCGCAAGCCGGCGGGAGTGGAAGCGCTACGGCGGCGCCATCCGGAGGCAATCCGTGATTCCGCGAGGCGGCCCCAGCCTCATCCCGCCAAACCCCAAGCTGTCCGTGCGATGTCGAGGGTATGGCCGGAATAAATGGCGATGGGCATTGTTAACACTTCCGGACTTCTCGACGTCTCCTCTTGACGAGGCGCGCCCGATTTCGATGACTTAGTGATGTTCGCAAAAAAGGGTGACAGCATTTGCTGTGGCGGCGCTGTCCCCAGCGCCGGAAGACGCCGGTGGGGACACCGGCGCTACGGGGCCGATGGTCACTGTATTTTGCGAACCTCAGTAAATGCGCCAACCCGAGTTGACTTAGGTTAGGCAAGCGTGGAACCTCGGATTGTGGCTGAGTCGCCTGTCACCGAAAGCTCCAACGATCTGTGGCTGGTGAATGCCGCTCGCCAGGGCGACCGAGCCGCGTTCGGGCAGTTGTATGACCGTTACGCGCGCCTGGTCCACGGCATCCTATTAACCCGGGTCCCGTTCAACGCGGTGGACGACTTGGTTCAGGACGTCTTTCTGCTGGCGCTTCGCCGCCTTTCTGCCCTGCGTGATGCCGCCTCTTTCGGGTCGTGGCTGGCGGCGATAACGCGCAACCGCGCCAACGATTATCACCGCCAATCCAGAAGCACAGTTGATTTAACTGAGACCGGGCCGAGTGACGGCTTCGAAGGCGCGGTCCCAGGCGCCGAAAGCGTGGCAGACGCCGCCGGCATTCTTGGAGTCATCCGGAGTCTGCCGGAGACCTATCGGGAAACGCTCACTCTGCGCTTAGTGGAAGGGATGACCGGCCCTGAGATCGCCGCGCGCACCGGCTTGACGCCTGGCTCGGTTCGCGTGAATCTTCACAGGGGCATGCAACAGCTTCGCGAGAAGCTGGGCTAGCGTTAGTGTAACGCCAGATTTTCGTCTGTCCGGCCTGGACGATCATTGGCAGGGCTAGGAGACAGACGATGCCCGAAAGGAATACCTGATGAAAGACGACTACCTGTGGGACCGGTCCGGCGAGCCGGACCAGGAAATTCTGAAGCTGGAAACAGCGCTACTCAAGTTTCGGCACAATCGGCCCGCTCCAGAATTCCCCGAGATTACACAAGTCAGGCGGCCCCGGTCTTGGCCGCGCTTTTTATTCACTAACCGGTTTCGCCGGCTGGCGGCCGTCGGCACAGCGGTTTTAGTCATTGCCGTAATCTGGTTGACGTTGCGACGGCCGGGACTGGCTCCTGCCTCCCGGCTTGGATGGGATGTCACGTGCTTGGCGGGAACGCCCCGCGTGGGACCCAGGGCAATCGCCAAGGCAGGGGCGACCGGCAAACTCCTGGCCGGGCAAGCCGTGGTCACCGATAGCTACTCCAAGGCCGACATTAGAATTGCTGGCATCGGCGAGGTGGAAGTGGAGCCCGACACCGACCTGCGCCTGCTCCAGACGGGCTCGAGGCGCAAGCTTCTCGCCCTGGACCGAGGCACGATTCATGCGGCGATCTGGGCGCCTCCGGGTGAGTTTGCTGTCGATGTACCCTCAGCCGTCGCGGTGGACTTGGGATGCGCCTACACCCTCCACGTGGATGATTCGGGTGCCGGTCTGTTGCAGACCACCCTTGGCTGGGTCGGATTCAAGCGGGGTAGCCGCGAGTCGTTCATTCCCGCCGGAGCGGTGTGTGCAACCCACCCTGGCATCGGGCCCGGCACACCTTACTTCGCGGATGCGCCGGCGCCGTTTCGCGCCGCCGTGTCCAAACTCGATTTTGAGACAGGTGGGCCTGAGCAGCGCCGCGCCGAACTTAGCATCGTGCTTTCACAAGCTCGCAAGCGCGATGCGCTTACCCTCTGGCATCTGCTCTCGCGCTGCGCCGTTGCGGAACGGGGATATGTGTATGGCCGCCTGGCAACGCTCGTTCCACCCCCAGCGGGGGTGACGCGGCAAGGAATATTGCGCCTCGATCAAAAGATGCTTGACCTGTGGTGGAACAAGCTGGGCTTCGGAGACATAACATTGTGGCGCACCTGGGAGCGGGCATGGTCGCAACCCGAACCCAACGGGAAGTAGAGACGCCTTGGCGCCGCAATGGAGCCGTCCGGACTCGCCGGGCCCCCGCGACATCACCTAAATTGGCTCATTCCCTCGAGAGCTGTTACCTCGCGCCGCCCATTCGTGAGTCATCCCACCGGTTCGCGCGCCGGCTTTCCTCCGGGCGTTAACGATCATCTCCTTTTGAGCGTCTTGTCATATGCAGGACGAAATCACTCAAAAGGAGATGAGATGAACATGAAACGTTGTGACATTGGCTCATCGCGATTTGTGATCGGCATTCTGACAACGGTGCTGGGCATTGCCGCCACCGCCCAAGCCGGCCCGCCCCTTATCTGTCACGCGATCAACATCGGACAGGCCAAGTCCTTGCCTTGGCCCGGCAACGCATGGAACCTTTCGGGCAATGAGAATTACAATCCGGCGAACCTCGTTTCGGACACGCTGGCCATCCTCAATCCCGCTACCCCTGTCTTGGTGCGGATGGAAACGTTGCGCCGCGCTACGCTCTATGCAAGGAAGGACCCCATCCTAGCGAAGGAGTTGCTCATCAGACTCTACCAGCGCACGACGGAGGCCGCAGGACGAACGAACGGTTTGGCCTGGTTTGACGCTGGATATCTCGCTGCATGCTAT
>JBOGKI010000595.1:0-3103 GCA_050745605.1 Terriglobia bacterium
CTCAAGGCCAGGGTGAGGGCAGGCCGCCGGATCCTGGAGTTGCAGGAAGAATTGGTCCGGGCTCGTGAAGCTCTGCGGGACCAAGCCACGCACGATGCCTTGACCCGGCTTTTGAACCGCGCCTGCATTTTGGAGTTCTTGGATAAAGAACTGGACCGCTCGCGGCGCGGTTTGACGCCCGTCGCTGTTATCCTGACCGACCTTGACCATTTCAAGAGTGTCAATGACAATTACGGGCACCTTGCCGGCGACGAGGTGTTGCGCCAAATTGCTTCCCAATTGCGAGCCGCAGTGCGTTCCTACGATGCGGTGGGGCGGTATGGAGGCGAGGAATTTTTGATGGTGCTGCCGGGCTGTGATGCGGCCGCCGCCGGCCGCCGCGCGGAGAGCCTGCGGGTAGCCGTGGCTCGGAACCCGGTGACAATTTCGGAGACCTGCCAGATTCCCGTCTCATTGAGTCTGGGTGTTGCAACCACCGCGGAGTTGGGCCTGCTTGATGCCGCATCCCTCCTTCGCCAAGCCGACGACGCTCTCTACCGTGCCAAGGACATGGGCCGGAACCGGGTAGACGTGGCAAGGGCGGCAGACCCCGGCGCGACAGCGTAACTCGAGAGAAAAAAAGCGGGCGGGTGCGGCGGTTTCCACCCTGGCTCGACGCAACGGCGCATCATCCCCTTCGATGCTTGCCGGAGTACTCGATGCGCTGACCACAACTGCGCATCAGGCCCAGCTCGGATCAGCCCGCGACTCAACCCACCACAATGTGAGTTTCCGTGCGATCCACTCCCTCCAGCTTCTGAATTTTGTCCATGACCAGGGTGTGCAGGTTGTTCTCGTCTGGAGTGTCTACGTAAGCAAACACGTCCGGCAATCCCCAGCATGCATCGGCGTGCATCACACCTTGAAGGCTACTCACCGCGCTGACGACCTCCCGGACTTTTCCAGGCCTGACATTTATAAGTACATACGCTCTCATGCTGCCTCCAGAGCTCTGAATAGGATTCGAGCCTTGTCAGCATCGCCGGCTTGGCACGCCCGGCGGATGGTCCGAAGCCCGATACCGCTCGTTTCGCCCCCGGCGCTGGCGGGATTCTCCCCTGGCCGAGATTTTAACATCGTGAGCCATTGGTATCACAAACTATTTCACCGGTCTTGGCGCGAGGTTCTGGTCCGCTGGAGAGGGCGTCTGATTCCGGCGCGCGAGGCTCTCGAGCTGCGGATACGGACGGTGGCATACGCAATTTGGTTATGCAGGCAATAAAGTCATTTGATTGGTGGTTTTTGGTAGGCCTCTTTATAATCTGGACCCGTAATTCAAATGGAAAAATCAGGATCAAATTGAAGGGAGAAGACGGCTGATGAGTTGTAGGCCAATCCGGCGAAGCGCCCTTTTTCTTGTTTTGATTTTCTCACTGGCGGGGCCCGCATGGGCGCAATCCTCCGCGCCCACAGCAACTTCAACGCCACCCGAAAGCACCCTGGCGACGCTTCAAGCGAAGACCCAGGAGTTGGAGAAGGCTGTTGCGGAGGCCAAAAGCTCCGGAGACAACGCCTGGATGCTCGTCTGCTCGGCGCTGGTGTTGCTGATGACTGGGCCCGGCCTGGCGCTGTTTTATGGCGGTCTGGTGAGGAAGAAGAACGTGCTCAGCACCATGATGCAGAGCTTCGCGCTCATGGCGCTGGTCACCTTGCTTTGGGTGGTGTTTGGCTACAGCTTGTGCTTCCATTCTGGCAGTCACTTCATCGGTGGGTTGGGATACAGTTTTTTGCACCACGTCGGTCTCGTGCCCGATCCGGACTACGCCGCCACCATTCCGCAGCAGACCTTCATGGCCTTTCAGATGATGTTTGCCATCATCACGCCCGCTTTGATCGCCGGGGCGTTTGCGGAAAGGATGAAGTTCAGCGCCCTGATCCTGTTTGTGACGCTGTGGTCAATCCTGGTTTATGATCCGATGGCGCACATGGTGTGGGGAAAGGGCGGCTTGCTGAGTGCCTCGCTGGGGGGAGTGATGCCGACGCTGGATTTTGCGGGCGGTACCGTGGTGCACATCACGTCCGGGGTTTCAGCGTTGGTTTGCGCGTTGTACCTGGGGAAGCGTGTGGGATATCCCCACCAGCCCATGCCGCCGCATAATGTTGTGCTCAGCGTGATTGGAGCGTGCCTGCTTTGGGTGGGATGGTTCGGCTTCAATGCCGGCAGCGCCTTGAGCGCGGGAACGCTGGCAACCAGCGCCTTCGTCGCTACGCACCTGGGCGCGGCCGGCGCGACCATCGGCTGGGTGGTGGCGGAGTGGCTGCGGACCGGAAAGCCCAGCGTGTTGGGCGCAGTCTCCGGGGCCGTTGCCGGATTGGTGGCGATCACCCCAGCTTCGGGATTTGTCGGACCCATGCCGGCGTTGCTGATTGGATTGATCGCCGGTGTGGTGTGTTACCTCATGGTGGTGAAGGTGAAAGCGGCGTTCGGCTATGACGATTCGCTGGATGCTTTCGGCGTTCACGGCATCGGAGGAACCGTTGGGGCGTTCCTGACCGGCGTTTTTGCGACCCGGGTCATCAATCCCATTTTTCACGACGCGCACGGCCAGGCGGCGCCGGTCGGCCTGATCGACGGCAATGCCCATCAGATTTTGAATCAATTGGCGGGTATTGGAATTGCCTGGGTGCTGGCGATGGTGGGGACACTGATCGTTCTGAAGATCGTGGATGCCGTGATCGGGCTACGCGTGACCACGGAGCACGAAGTTCAGGGTCTGGATTTGGCCCTGCATGGCGAAGAGGCTTACAATTTGGAGAGCTAAGAGGCGGGCGACCCTCCCAGGCAATCATGAGCCGTCTCTGCAGATGTCCAAATGGGCAAGGCCGTGAGGTTGAATCCATGAAAAAAGTCGAAGCGATCATCCAGACTTCCCGATTGACGCCCGTGAAAGAAGCTCTTCAGGAAATCGGGATTGATGGCATGACGGTGTCGGAAGTGCGGGGACATGGCCGGCAGAAGGGTCACACCGAAATCTATCGCGGCAACGAATACACCGTTGACCTGCTGCCCAAGATTAAGATCGAAATTGTCCTTCCCGACGATCGTTTGGACCAGGTCGTGGAC
>JBOGKI010000596.1:0-3101 GCA_050745605.1 Terriglobia bacterium
AAGCGGAGAAGTTATTGAAAACAAAGAATCGACGTTCAGAAAACACGAAAAACGAACCGGAAAATGGCCATAAAGCTGGAAAATTCATGTTAAGCATCTTATTGAAAACAGGCGACATCCAGATTTGACCTCAAAAGCGAGCCGGAACGAAGCGGAAAAACGAACCAGAGCGCATAATGAGCTTCAAGTCGCTTGAAATTAATAGCTTACATCTGATTGGATGAAAAAGCCGCGCCAGCCGCCGGGCTGATTGAGCTTTTGGCAAGGCTCGGCCTATAGTAATGAGAGGGACACTCGCGCCCAAGACTCATCCTGGGCGGCGCGGCGGTCCATGGACAGACCGATGATTCAACTCTCCGCAGCCGGGAAGCGTTTCGGCTCCAAAACCCTTTTTGAAGGTCTCGACTGGCTCATCACGCCCGGACAGCGTGTGGGACTGGTCGGCGCCAACGGGACGGGCAAATCGACTCTGCTCAAAGTTCTGGCAGGCCTTGAACCTCTCGATGAGGGTTCGCTCTCCTTAGCCAAGGGCATTACCACAGGTTATCTTCCGCAGGATGGGCTATCGCTCTCCGGGCGCTCGGTCCTGGGCGAATGCCTCTCGATCTTCGGCGAACTGCTGGGCATGGAAAGAGAGATGGAAGCGCTGACCCATCAGATGGCCGAAGTTGATCCCGCGGGAGAGGAGTATCAGCGCGTCATTGACCGCTACCACCGGATCGAGACAGAATTCCACGGCCGCGATGGCTACTCACTGGGGGCACAAGCTCACGCGGTGCTCAACGGCCTGGGCTTTTCGGGTGAGGACCTGAGCCGCCCCACTCAGGAATTTTCCGGCGGCTGGCAAATGCGTCTGGCGCTGGCCAAGCTCCTGCTGATCAAGCCCAACTTGTTGCTGCTCGATGAGCCGACGAACCATCTTGATCTGGAAGCTCGAAACTGGTTGGAGCAGTATCTGGATGATTATCCCCATGCCTTTGTCCTGGTCTCCCACGACCGCTATTTTCTGGACGTCACCGTGAATAAGATCCTGGAGATCTGGAACCAGCGCGCCTATTTTTACAGCGCCAACTACGATGGCTATCTACAGCAGAAAGCCGAGCGCCGCGCCCAGCTTGAATCGGCCTACCGCAATCAGCATGACCGGATTCATCACCTTGAAGTCTTCATCAACCGCTTCCGTTACCAGGCGACCAAGGCCAAGCAGGTGCAGAGCCGCATCAAGGAGTTGGACAAGATCGAGAGAATCGAATTGCCTGCTGAGGAGAAGACGATCCACTTCTCGTTTCCTCAACCGCCCGCGAGCGGACGCATGGTGGCCGAGTTTCGCGGCGTCGCCAAGAGCTATGGCGCAAAGAAGGTTTTCGAGGGTGTGAACTTCGTGATTAATCGCGGCGACCGCGTGGGCCTGGTGGGTGTGAACGGCGCTGGCAAGTCCACGCTCATCAAACTCCTGGCGGGCGCGGAAATGCCCACCGCCGGCGAATGCCGTCTGGGACACAAAGTGGAAGTGGATTATTTCGCGCAGGATCAGTACAAGGCGCTCGATCCCGGCGCCCGGCTGATGGATGACATCGCCAGCGTCGCGCCCGCCGCTCTGAGCGGCCAGACGCGATTGCGCTCGCTGCTCGGCTGCTTTTTGTTCTCGAATGACGAAGTCTTCAAGCGTATTGGCGTGCTTTCGGGCGGTGAGCGCAATCGTTATGCGCTGGCGCGCATGTTGCTGCAGCCACCGAACTTTCTGCTACTCGACGAACCCACCAATCACCTCGACCTGCGCGCCAAAGACGTGCTGCTCGATGCGCTGCGCGAGTACACGGGAACCATGGTCTTCGTCTCCCACGACCGCTACTTCATCGATCAGCTTGCAACTCGTATTTTCGAGATCGAAAGCGGCGACCTCCACGATTATCCCGGCAATTACGAAGACTATCAGTGGCAAAAGGCACATCATGGATCGGGACCCGCGATTTCAGTTGGGGAACTCCAGCCCGCGCCGAAGCTTGAGACGTTTGGAAAACGTCAGGAGCCGGAAGCGCGCACCAGGAAGCTGAATCCCATTCTGATCCGGGAAATGCAGGAGCGCCGCGACGGGCTGGAGGGGGAGATCGCGCGCTGCGAAGCGGAGATTACCACGCACCAGCTCGATCTTGCGAGCTTCAAGAGCCCACAAGAATCCATCCGGCTCGCCAAGCTCATTGAAGACCGCCGCGCCCGGCTGGCGGAGATGATGAAAGAGTGGGAACAGATTGCCGCCGCCCTCGAAGTGCCGGGGAGGACGGTGATGAGCGAGAGGGCGTGAACAGGAAGGGCCTTGCAGGGTTGTTTCCTGAGTCGACGACCGATGTCCGGCCGGCGTGCTTTCTTTTCACATCACCAGCGCTCTTCCATGATTTGCAAAATGCCTTGCAGCGGAATGCGGACCCAATCAGGCCGGTTGTTGAGTTCATATTCGAGCTCGTAGGTGGTTTTCTCAAGCTGGTAAGTCTGAAGGAGAATTTGCAGATCGCCGCGGCTCCTGGGCGACAGAGATGCCTTGTCCGCGAACGAGAGGTACTCACTTAAGAAAGCCGCGGCGACGTACACGCGCCAATAATGCGCCCAGGACTTCAGCGCTGGTTGAGTCTTGGGTTGAGCCGCGCCATTCGTTGCGTGCGCCAGCAGAGCCGCTTCCGCGGCGTAATGGAACGACCGCAGCATGCCGGCAACGTCCTTGAGTGGCGAACATTTACTTCGCCGTTCGCGGATCGGTCGGGCGGGCTCGCCTTCGAAATCGATGATCACGAAGTCCGCGTTAGCGCACAGAACCTGTCCGAGGTGGTAATCTCCGTGGACACGAGTGCGCACGGCTCCAAGCTCGCGCCCAAGCATCGTGGCCAACTGTTCGCGGACTTTGGACTCGAGGCTTGCCACTCTTCCGGCCAGCTCGCGGTCTGCTGCGGAGAGATCATGGTGGCGGCTGCGCAGCGTGCGAAACGCCCGGTCAGCCTGTTCCACCATCGCTTCGTAGACCGTCCGTTGGTAGGGCAATGAGAAAGGTTCGGGAGCGAAACAAGGATCATGAGAATCTGACGCGAGCGCGATGTGCAGTTCTGCAGTTC
>JBOGKI010000597.1:0-3078 GCA_050745605.1 Terriglobia bacterium
GATCTCCTCCCAGCTCGCGGGCCGGGCGAAATTTCGCCCGAACCACAAGCCCCGGAATGGTGGGCGATGGCGTGGGCATCAAGTGCATTTGGATTTCACGGGCCCGGTCCAAGTCTCTTTCCATGCGAGCTTCGCTGCGGACGGCGCGCTCATAAAGGCGGGCGTTCTCGATGGCAATCGCCACTTGCGGCCCCAGAGTGGAAAAGATGCGGACATGATCCTCATTAAAAGCGCCCACTTCGCCGCTCTCCAGGTCCACCACCCCAATCACCCGGTCGCGGTGAACCAGTGGAATGGCAAGCTCCGAGCGCGTTTCCGAGTTGGTGGGGATATAGCGGGGATCGCGGGTCACGTCCGCGACCAGGACGGGCTGGTGGGCGGCCGCGGCGGCGCCAACGATGCCCTTGCCGAAAGGTACGCTTACCTTGTCCGGCAGGCTCTGGTTCTGCTTCACGGAGATGACGGTATTGAAGGTCTGCGTATGGTCGTCCGCCAGGAGAATCCCGAAGCGATCGTAATTAATCAGGCGCCGGATCAGCGTGCCGATCTTGCGCAGCAATTCATTCAGCACCAGCACCGAGGTCAGTTCCCGGCTGATCTCATTCAGCAGTTGAAGCGTCCGCGCCTGGCGCACGCTGCGCCGGTAGAGACGGGCGTTTTCAATGGCCACGGCAATGCGGCTGGCAAGCAGCTCCAGGAGGTTCTGGTGCTGGTCATTGAAAAAATTGGGCCACGGGGACTCAAGATCCATCACCGCCACCACCCGGTTCTTGAAAATCAAGGGTACCGCCAGCTCGGAACGGATCGCGGGGAGAGACTGGATGTAGGAGGAGTCTTTGGCCACGTCGTTCACCACCACGGAACGGCGCATCTCCGCCGCCCTGCCGACCACCCCTTCGCCCACCTTGATGCGGAGGCTACGCACCACCTCCTCCGGATGGCCCACGCCGAAGCGGATGCGAAGCTCCTGGGTTTTCTCGTTCACCAGAAGGATGGCAAACACTTCGTAGTCAATGGCCGTCTTAATGATTTCTGCAATGCGCGGCAGAAGCTCGTCGAGGTCGAGCGTGGAAGTGATGCGCTCTCCAACTTCCAGAAGGAGCGAAAGCACCTCCGTCAGTTCCAGGGGCCTTGTGGGAGGCTTGGCGATTTGAGGCATAGAATTGGATGGGCGCCCCACTTTTCGCGCCGCCCTCACCTTGGCTGCGCTAGTGTGCGCCGGACGCCGTTAAGATCGTGCGCTTGCGCTGGGTTGAAGCCGCGCCCGGATTGATCGTCCGTGGAGTCTTAGATTTCACTTCTATTCTAACATACGAAGGCTGAGGCTTTAGTTCACCTCGATTCTGCCTTCATCGGCGCGTCCGTCCACTCTATAATGGCGAAGGAATGCTCATTCTCTCCCTCGACACCACCAGCGAGATGGGCGGCGTGGCCATCTTTCGGGACGCGGAGTGCCTGGCCGAGTCACCCCATTGGGGCGCCGGAAACTATTCCGTGGCCCTGTTCACTGGCCTTGACACTGTTTTACGCGCGGCGAAGCTCGACATCAAGGAAATTGACGTGTTCGCGGCCGCCAATGGCCCCGGCTCCTTTACGGGAATTCGCACCGGGCTGGCTGCGGCGCTCGGCTGGTCGAAAGCGTGTGGACGCGCCGTGCGCGGCGTCTCCATTCTCGATGCACTGGTGGAGGAAGGCGCTCCGTCCACCGAATTTGCTGTACCCATCCTCGACGCCCGGCGCGGCGAGTTTTATGGCGCTCTGTTCCGGAGGATTCTGCCTGAGACCCAAGGTGATCCCGGCAAACCGCTATCGACCAAGCCTCGGTTGTTTTCAGCAGCCGGTGAGGGATTTGTTTTCGGACCTGCGCCACTTTCTTCCCTCATGCAATCCGCGGCTAACGGGACTGGAAACTTAACATGTGTGGTCCGCGAGCACGAAATCGCAACGACCGAACTTCGGCAGTCTCTTCCGCCGGGGATCGAATGGGTAACAGTTCGTGGCCATTTGCTCGCCGCCGTAGCCCGCCTGGCGCGGATCGCCCAACTTGGGGGAATACCACCGTCCTGGCAGGAGCTCGACGCTCACTACATCCGGCGAACGGACGCAGAAACGAATTTGAAAGATTGAGCTAATACGAACGGGGAAAGTGAGGTCATAGCCTCGCTGTAGCGGCCATGTCCTCATCGCCCTAATTTTGCCTGGGAGGACACCGGCGCTACAACTCGGCCCCACATCATGACCTACGTGTGTGCTGGCTTTCGGTGACATGGCGGCCACGCCCCGTGATGGTCAAACGGCAGGCTTGTGATGCAGACCAAAAATCCACAGATGATCTCTCGCTCGCTGCACGAACAAGCCCACCGTATCCAGGAGTCGAGTGACGAGCAACACCTTTTGACTTCTCTTGCGCCCATGAACATCCTCATTCGATCACTCGACAGAAAGGACGTCCCGGAAGTCCTGGCGATTCAGCAGCAGAATCCTTCCGCCGCCCAGTGGAAGGAATCGGATTACGGCCTTCTCGCCGGCCAATCCGGGAACCTCGCCCTGGTCGCAACTGAGAAGAGTGAGCCTGGCAGCACGCGGGGATTTGTCGTTTTTCGTCACCTCGCGGACCAGGCAGAACTGCTCAACCTTGCCGTCGCGCCACCGTGCCAAAGGCAAGGAATCGGGCGGGCGCTGATTGAAGAAGGGAGCAGCCGGCTTGCCCAAGCCCAAGTCCAGCGCCTATTCCTGGAAGTCCGCGCCTCCAATCAGCAGGCTCTGAGGCTTTACCACTCAGTGGGATTCGAGCGCCATTCGGTGCGCAAGGGGTATTACCAGAATCCTGGCGAGGATGCCTATGTCTTGCGGCTCGAAATCCCAATATTCTGAAGGGGTTCCACGTGAATTGATAGGCGTCAGCCGACGGGGTTACAATGACGAGAGAACGAGGAAGGAGTGTTCATTGTCGGCGCAGAAATCCAGGACCTCTTCCCGGTTCCAAGCCAAAACTCGTTCCATTCCCTTTGCAGAGCAGTTGCCCACGCGTAACCGCCTGTTGGTGTCGCAGCCATCCCGCAACAGCCAACAGACGGC
>JBOGKI010000598.1:0-3069 GCA_050745605.1 Terriglobia bacterium
GTCTGCAGAGGCTCAAGGACCAAGTCAAGGATGCGGCGAACAGGTTGGACGAGGGACGTCCTTACTCACCTCCGTCACCTGAAAGCAAGCAATTGCCACTGCCACTGCAGTTCCCCTCTCCAGACTAGAGGCCGGCGGCCGAGCAAGGATCGTTTAGGTGGGACGACTCGAGCTAACCCATTCAATCTGTCCCCAAGCAAGCAGATTGTGTCGCAATCACGTCTACGGTGCTGTATTCAAGCGCCGCATCGATCCCGCTGATCTTCGGACGGCCCATCGGGCACTTCGATCCCTGCGTGCAGCGGTTGATTCAAGGGACCGCCAAATCCTCTGAAAGAGCCGCCGCACTCGTTGACGGTTGCACCATCAGATGGCCCTACGTGCAATTGACAACCTCGAAAAACCGGGGTATATCAAAAAAATCAAATTAGGTGAGTGTGAATGCGGTCTAGGAGAGATCCAGCGTTCGAAGTCGAAGCGTTTTTGGCAAAGATCAACGGCGGCAAGACCGTTCATAGCTACCGGAGGGGGGCAGACCATCTTCGCGCAGGGTGATGCTGCGGACGCGGTCTTCTACATTGAAGAGGGCAAAGTAAAGCTCACGGTCACCTCGCACACGGGGAAAGAGGCCGTGGTCGCCATCCTGAATCACGGCAGCTTCTTCGGCGAGGGGTGCCTCGCCGCCCAACCGCTGCGCATGCCCAGCGCCTCTTGCCTGGTGAAAGCCTCCGTGATCGAGATTGAGAAGAAGACCATGATCCGCCTGCTCCACGAGCAGGCCGAATTTTCTGAGAGGTTCACGGCTTATCTGCTGGCCCGCACCATCCGGGTTGAGGAAGACCTGGTCGATCAACTCTTCAATTCAGCGGAGAAGCGGCTGGCGCGGTCTCTCCTTTTGCTCGCCCACTTCGGAAAGGAGGGGAAAACCGAAACGATTGTTCCCAAGATCAGTCATAGCACTCTGGCGGAAATCGTGGGAACCACGCGGCCTCGAGTCAGTTTCTTTATGAACAAGTTCAGGGAGATGGGCTTTGTTGACTACGGCCGCGGCGGCTTGAAAGTGCACAGTTCTCTATTCAGCATCGTCCTCCACGATTAATTTCCCTCGAATCATCCATTTGGTTGTAAACTGCTTGCCGTCGGGGACCCCCTTGCCGCCTTTTTTAATGACGGCCCGTTCCTCGCGTCCCGGCGAAGCGTGTCCAATATTGAACAAACAAAACGGCATGGAAGCTTCAGATTGTTAGCAGTTAAATAGAACGATCCGCAAGCCTCACGGGTGACGCTCATGCGATCACGGAGACGACCCAAGGGATCCTTGACGCACCGGAAATAGAACCTGTCCCGTGTGGAGTTGCGGCGGGCCCCGACGGTCTTGACGCGCAGGACGTCGCGCCGTTCAACCTGGCCGGCCATGCGGCCGCCGGAAGGGCGGGGTTTCAACCCCGCCGCCTGTGGACGGAGCTCCAATAGGCCTTCAGGCCCTGAAGCCACGGTGCTTCAGGGGCTCAAGCCCACAACCCGGATCGGAATTCTACGGCGGGGTTGAAACCCTGCCCTTCCTTCCGGCGACGAATGACGCTGCTTATTTCTGGAACTAAGTCTCGGCATGCGGCTGCGTAGTTTTCACAGAAAAGAGACGAACCAGGATGAACATTCTGCTGTACAACCCGGATAACGAAGTCACGAACAACTTCATGCCCCACCTCTGGATGTTTCTCCTCAAGTCCCTCACGCCCCCCGGCCACAACGTATTTTTGCTGGATGGCAACGCCCAGCGCATGACCGAGCGGGAGCTGACCGGCTACATCGGTCGTCATCACGTGGAGCTGGTGGGAATCGGAGCCATGACGCGCATGGCTGCCAAGGCCTATCGCATGGCGGACGCCGTCCGCGCCGCCGGCGTTCCCGTGGTGATGGGCGGTCCTCACGTCACCGAAGTCCCCAACGAGCCGCTGGGCCGTGATGGCGGCCCTCGTCACGCCGATGCCGTGGCCCTGGGCGAGGCGGACCAGACGTGGCCGAAGATTGTGGCCGATGCCGCGCGCGGCGCGCTGCAGGAAGTGTATATGCCAGTCGATGAATCGGGCAAAGAGGTAAAGCCCGCGCTGGAGGGTTATCCTCAGATTCGCTGGGACCTGATGGAATTGGACCAATTTAATTTGATTGGGCACCTTCCCTCCGTCGTCCGCACCGCGCTCCACTCGCTCGGCATGAAATGCGAAAGCTTCCACGTGATCCCGATTGAGTCCGGGCGCGGCTGCCCCTACGGCTGTGAATTCTGCACGGTCACCGGCTTTTTTGGAGATTCCATCCGCTTCCGCACCAATGAGAGCGTGGTGAATGAGTTGTTACTGCTGAAAGCCCTGCAAAAGGAGCGCGGCGGAAAGATCGCGGTCTTTTTCGTGGATGATAATTTCGCCATCAACCGCCACCGTACTAAGGCGCTCCTGCGCGAGATCATCGACCGTGGCGCGCAAATTCCCTGGGTCGCACAAATCAGCATGAACCTGCTGAAGGATGAGGAGTTGGTTTCCCTGATCGCCGAAAGCGGCGGCAAATGGATCTTCATGGGCCTGGAATCGATCGACCCCGAGAACCTGAAGAGCGTCCGGAAGGGCTTCAACAAACCCGGGGAGTATGCCGATGTGCTCAACCGCCTCGCCCGGCACGGTCTCTATTCCATCACTTCCTTTATCTTCGGCATGGACGATGACCACGTGGGCGTGGCCGACCGCACCCTTCAGGAGATCAGCTCCTGGCCACCCGTGCTGCCCGTGTTCGGCTTGCTCACGCCTTATCCGGCAACGCCGCTCTATGACAGGCTGGCCGCCACCGGCCGCCTGACTCGCGCCAAGCATTGGCTGGATTTCAAGCCCTTCGTGATGGCTCATCTGCCCAAAGGTCTCTCGCCAGAAGAGGCTCAGGCTGAAGTGAGGCGAGCCTGGACCCGGTCCTATGAACCCGCAGCCAACCTCCGGGCGCTCGACTGGCTGGAGGGCCGTTCCTTTGCCGACCGGTTGATGCACTTGCTTGCCCGCTTGGCCTTTCGCGGCATCTACTTCCCCC
>JBOGKI010000599.1:0-3058 GCA_050745605.1 Terriglobia bacterium
CTGATAGTCTCAATGGGTTGAATTAGCAAGGTTTAATGTGCAGGTTGGGCTTGCAGTGGACCGAACCGATGACCAGTGACCATGACGTTCTATGGTCACCTGACCAAATGTCGTCAAAAATCTTTGCGGGTTATACCTAACTTTCGCATCTTGGCGTTCAGCGTCGTCCGCTTGAGGCCCAGACGGGCAGCAGCACCCTTCGGGCCGGCGATCACTCCCTCGGTTTCACGCAGAGCGCGAAGGATGTGCTCGCGTTCAGCAGCCTCCAGTGTGGAAAGTTCGGCGGGGTGAATCTTAGGCTCCTCAGGCGTGGCTAATTCAGAGAGCGGCACCCACAGCGCGGGGCCTGGAGACAGGATGACAGCTCGTTCGATGAAGTTTTCGAGCTCGCGGACATTTCCCGGCCACTGCCATCGCTCGAAGGCCTGCATCACCTCCGGCGAGATGGTGTCAATCTGTTTATTCATCCGTCGGGCGTGTTTCTGCGCGAAGTGGTGTACCAGGAGGGGAATGTCGCCGGGACGTTCCCGCAATGGGGAGAGAAGGACGGGAAAGACCCTCAGGCGATAATACAAGTCACTGCGGAACTGGCGGTCCTTCACCATCTCAGCCAAGTCCCGGTTAGTGGCAGCGATCAGACGAACGTCCACCGGGATGGTGCGGGTGCTTCCCAGGCGCTCGAACTCTTTCTCTTGCAAGGCGCGCAGAAGCTTGGGTTGCAGTTCGAGTGGAATATCTCCGACCTCGTCGAGAAATAGCGTTCCCCGGTGGGCCAGTTCCAGCCGGCCGATTTTCTGTGAAATGGCGCCGGTGAAGGCTCCCTTTTCATGGCCGAAGAGCTCGCTTTCGAGCAAGCCGCCGGGAATTGCGGCGCAGTTCAGTTTCACAAAGGTGCGCTCGCGGCGGCCACTGAGGTTGTGGATGGCGCGCGCGATTAGCTCCTTGCCGGTCCCGGTCTCGCCCAGGATCAAGACGGTAGCGTCGGTTGGCGCGACCGTTTCCACCTGCTTGAGCACTCGCTTCAATACGGGACTCTCGCCAATGATTTCTTCAAAGTTATATTCGGTGCGAAGCTCATCCTCCAGGTATCGCTTTTCCTCCATGAGCCGTTCGTTCAGCCCGGTGATCTGACCAAAGGCGGAGGCGTTATCGATGGCGAGGGCTATCTGGTTTGTGACCTGGCTAAGCAGGTTCAAGTTGATTTTTGCAAAAGCGCCTTCTTTCACGCTGGCGACGCCCAGGCTACCCAAGGCTCGTCCGTGGCTGATGAGCGGAAGCCAGCAGCCCGACTTGATGCCGGCCTCGATCAGGTGTTGAATCGTCGGCGTCACGAACCGCCCATCGGCGAGCCGGTCCACCACAACAGGCTGCCGCGAGGAAAAGCTCAAGCCGGCCGGCGTATCTTCAGTCGAAATGAACATCTCTTCAGCGGTTAGATCCAGACGCGACGGTGAATTCAATAAATGGAGCCGAAGCTTCTTGACCTCTGGATCATAGAGCGCCAGGCTGGCGTAGTCATGGGGCGCCACCTGGCGAAGACTGGCTGAAATCGCGGAGAGCAACTTGCGGATGTCCAAGTTCGAGAGCAGGACGTTCGTGATTTCGAGCAGCAGCGCCTCTTCGGCGCGCTTGCGCGCCGTGAAGTCACGGGTTATTTTGGAAAAACCACGCAGGGTTCCCGCTTTATCCCGAAGTGCGGTTATTACGACGTTGGCCCAAAATTGCGATCCGTTCTTCCGGACCCGCCAGCCCTCGTCTTCGAACCGGCCATGCTCCGCCGCGATCTGCAATTCCTGGTCCGGCCTTCCCCGCTCAATGTCTTCGGGCAAATAGAAACGACAGAAGTGCTGCCCGATGATCTCTTCGGCCCGATAGCCCTTGATGTGCTCTGCAGCCGGGCTCCAACTGCTGACGCGCCCCTCGGGATCGAGAGTAAAGATGGCGTAATCCTTCACGGTTTCCACGATTGATCGCAGGCGCTGTTCGCTCTGGCGCAACGCATCCTCGGCCTGCTTGCGCGCGGTGACATCGCGGACGATTCCCAGGACCATTTCGCCGACATCGGTTTCGACTGGACTGCACGTGATTTCAACCGGAAACTCCCCGCCATCCTTTCGTTTCACATACAACTCCAGAATCGCGCCCGCCCCTTCGGCTCGAGCTTCAGGCCGGTAGGTCAGGCGGTTGATCCCGTGCGGATTGCGGGAGCGTGGAGGGATCAGAGCCTCGACGGATTGCCCCACCAACTCATCACGGCCATACCCCGACATCTTCTCTGCCTGGGCATTAACGCGTATGATCCGGCCCTCCAGGCTGGTCACGAGCAGGATGCCGTCTGGCGAGGACTCGAAGAGATTCTCCAGCATCGCCCGGCTTTCTTTCAACGCTTGCTCGGCGCGCTTCCGCTCCGTGATGTCCCGGACTACGGCGACGACGCGCATGCCCTCTTTCGTTTCAAAGGGGCTGAGCATGATGTCTACCGGAAACTCAGTGCCGTCTTTACGCTTCGCGAAGAGTTCGAGACCCGCACCCATGGGGCGGAGGAGGGGATTACGGTGATAAGCGTTACGCTGGCCAATATGCGCGGCCCGGAAGCGGTCAGGAATAAGCATTTCCACGGGCTGGCCCAGGAGTTCGTCGCGACTGAAACCGAACAACTTTTCGGCCTGCGCGTTGATGCGGAGAATCTCGCCGTTCGAGTTCGTCAGCAAGACGCCATCCGGCAGCGACTCGTAGAGCTTCGCAAGCAGCTCCGGTTGGATTTCATCCCGAATGGGTAGTGTGGAGTCGGTCCAAGCCATGAACCCGCAAGTTACCATCAGACAGACAGTTGCGCAACCTCCGCGTCCGGTGGCCTAGCCCGGCTCATTGTGATCGGTGTCACATTGACCTGTGCTGTGCGTCACAGCTTCGCTTTTGACGGGGGATTATATTTCATCTAGTCCGGATTATTCATGAAGGCTAATTCGCGGACGGGAAGGGCACGGTTTTAACCGCGCCGTTCAAGTGCCGCCAGAGTTTTTCTTTTGTCTCGCATCCCGAACGGCACGTTCGAACG
>JBOGKI010000600.1:0-3052 GCA_050745605.1 Terriglobia bacterium
TTCGCCGCCGTAATAGTTGCGGACGGTGAGCCCTGCTTCCTGGGTAACGTCGCGGAAGGTGTAACCTAAGCTCGCAGGAAGAGCGGTGGGATGAATGCCTTGACTCACTGCTGGATTCGCCGGCGCCTGGCCAATCAGCCGGTTCACGGGGAGCAAAAGCCCGGATGCGGCCGCGGATTTCAAAACGGATCGTCTCGTGAATTTCATGGATGGGATTACGGAGTCGAAGAATTCCGGCAACCTCTGAAGACGTAGGGACGATACTTGCCGCGCCCCGGAGAGATTCAAAGCCCAAAGCACCCTGCATACAAGAAGAAGCGAATGATCAGCGCCCGGCCTTCTTATTCGCAGCCAGGAGCTGGGATTTCGCGTCCAGCAGGTGCTCCTGCATCAGGCGCTTCGCCTCCTGGGAGTTCTGCTGGCTGATGGCCGAGTAAATTTCCTTGTGGAAGCTCAAGGGCCGCCCCACGTCGCTGCGCTTGACGATCTTGGCCATGCTCACCAGGATAGCGCGGTGGATGACGGTGAAGATCAACCGGCAAACCCGGTTCCCCGACGCCCGGAAGATGGCCTCGTGGAAGGCCAAGTCCGCTTCCAAACGAGCCTGGTCCGATTGGCTGGTCGCCATGTCGGCAATTGCCTGCCGCAGCGATTCCAGATCCTCAAACGTGGCTCGCTCCGCCGCCCGCGCCGCCGACTCCGTTTCCACGATCAGACGCGCATCGAACAATTCCTCGTCGGTGATGTCGCCCATGAGGATCAGAAATTCCATGGGCTCGCGCAGAATGTTGGTGGCGCCGGGACTCAGATAGGTGCCGCTCCCCACCCGCTGCGTGACGACTCCCATCAATTGCAGAACCTTCAAGGCTTGGCGCAGCGAGGACCGGTTCACTCGAAACCGCTGCGCCAGCTCCCGCTCCGGGGGCAACTTGCTGCCCGGGGTAAAGACCCCTTCGGCAATCAGGTTCTTGAAGTTGGCAATCAGCTTCGCCGTTAAATCGGGACCCGGCGTTGGACGGGATGCGAGATGAACAGCCCCCCTCGGCATCGATGCGCCCCTTTCTCTTCGGTCGCAAATTGGTGCAACCAATTTGAATCTATGCTCCTTAGCACGGAGAGTCAAGAACTCAAAAAGGCCGGCCGGGCGCCGCAAGCGTCACTCTTTGATGCGCCGATGGGTGGTGCAGCGGACCCACTGCTGGCTCAACCGGCACCGCAAGCTGTGGGTGAGTTTTTGGGAAGACTGAGGAAGGCTACGTGGCCCGGCTGGGCTTGGGTGTGGCCATTGTCTGCTGAACCGTTGGAAAGCGCCCGCGAGCCTTGTTCGGGGCCTGCGGGCGCCTGGCTGCGGGGTTGGTGCGTGGAAAAAATGGGCGTCACGCGGCCGCGTGCAACGTCAGGACCGCGAACTGGACTGAACACGATAATGCTGGGGCCGCTGGCCGTGGAAAAAAACGGCGGAAGCTGGGAAAGTGGATGATCGCCCCTGCCTCCGCCGCGCGATTCACGAGAAACCCATGGTCACGACTAAGCAGTACGCCACCGCCGGAAGCCCGCCAGACCCAGTAAGCCGCTGCCCAGAAGCAGCAGGGATGCGGGTTCGGGAGTTCCCGTGAATCCCACAAATTCCTGCGTATAGTGCTGCGTGCCATCCACGCTGACCGGCGCGTAAACCACGAAGTTTCCGAATTGCCCGTTGAAGTCACCGGCGCCCGCCATGCTGGTGGCTTCGTTGTACCACGCTTGGGCGTCTCCGCCCTGATCTTGCTGGAAACCCGCGGCGGCCATGGCCCGGTTCGAAAAGATGGCCCACAGCGCGAATTGGATGTCGGCAACTTCTTCGTCATTGTTTTGGCCGAGAGCCTGAAGCATATTCTGAGCCAAAAAAGCGGTGGCCTGATAGTCCTGAAGCTGCGTCAGTGCAGTGTCGGTCCCAGTCGTGTAGTCCGCGCCGCTGAGGTTGGAAAGGCTCAGGACGTTCGCCGTCCACGGCTGATGGGAGGGGTTGTCATCGAAGTCGTCGCAAATAAGTTGAATGGGCGTGCCATTCAACGTCAGGTTGTAAGGACCCACGGAAACTTTGGGCTCCTCCGGATCCGAAATGCCGCTGAAGCTCACGAAGGTCAGCGTGGCCGTATTGCCAGCAAACAGGCGCTTGGCCGGAACCAGGGCTATCCCGAAAATCAGCAACGCGGTCAACCACAATTGTTTTCTCACTGGATTGCTCTCCTTATTCAAGCGTTCACACGCAGTCCATGGGCTCGTCGCCACAAAACCGGCCGCCCTCCACGAATCGCCGCCTCTTTGAACACACTCCCCCGGGAAGAAGAGGCAAACCTCTCGCTGCGCTTTGTCATGCATTCCAGGTGCCAATCGTATTTTATTGAGAACACACAAACTCTGTTTTCAGGGCGTGGGAAAATGATTTCCTCGTATTGTGAGAGCTTTTCCTTTTAGTATGTATTCCCACGTTAACTTTTGTTCTAAATCGTCAGCCCCTAGAATGTGTTGTAGCGCTGGCAAGAAATGCTCTTGCACTGGACCGCGCGGGTTTCCTATACTGGTGAAGCCTCGAGTGTGGCTGCGCCTTCCAAAGCTCCTTCACGCTCGGATTTCCGGTCCTTTTGGGCCTGTAGCTCAGGTGGCTAGAGCGCACCCCTGATAAGGGTGAGGTCGGTAGTTCAACTCTACCCAGGCCCACCACACCCAACCCGCATCAACATTGCACCCCTCACATCGCTGGGCGCGCCCCTGCTCCCAAAACCAACCACGGAGACAAAACATGACCTGGATTGAAGACCGCGGCGCCACGGCGGGCATCGGCGCGAGCCCAGCCGCTCCAAAATCGTGATTTTTGGCTTTGCTTCCGCGCAAAGCCACAAGCCATTGTGGATCTATTTTGTTTTCTTGGTGTTAGAAGTGTTTTGCTGAAACACAGGCTATCTTGTTCAGAATCAATGGCTTAGCGGAACTCAATGGCTTTGTTCGTGGCTTTATGTTGCTCTTGGTTTTTGATTTTGTCCTGTTTTCAGTGGGTTGCAGACCTTCAACC
>JBOGKI010000601.1:0-3048 GCA_050745605.1 Terriglobia bacterium
GGTTTACAGTGACAGCAAATGCTGTAGCGGCGGTCTGCGGCCGCCGGTTTTTGTCAACCGGCTCGGCGCTCCCCGCTTTGCAGCGGGGCACGCGCCGAGCGCCGCTACAGAGTCGCCGCTACGGAGAAAGCGAAGAGGCCGCGCCTGTGGCGGGTCTAATCCAGGCGCTTCGGCGGCGTGGCGTATTCGAGGAACGATGCGAAGACCATCTTCAGCCAGCGGTCCACATTCTGCGAATTGACCAGCGAATTCTCCAAAGGCCAGCTTTCCAGCTTATCCCGCACCCCTTGGTAACGCTCGAGGGCGGCAAATCCCCGGCGATTGCTCCACAGCAATTGCTGTTGCGGGCTCCACAACTTCAGGACCACCGTGGCCGCCGGAACTTTACCCTCGCGCCGGGAAGCAACATCCATTTTGCTGATCGTCCTCATGGTTTTGCCACTGAGCTGATCCTGAACACCGTCCCAGACCGCGACCTCATGGGAGACCGGAGCTTCAACTTTCTCAATCTGGATTTCCAGGACGGCGTTGACGCGGGCACGGCGAGTGAGGGTGGAAATCAGGTTGTCCTCACCGTGAACATAGCGATTCATGTCAAACTTGCCGGTCTTCGCGTCGAACGCATTCAGGGTGGACGTGTTCTTTTGCGATTGCCTTCGGATGTAGGCAGCCCACATTTTCGGAGCCACGCGCCAACCCAGGTTGTCCTTCATAAAACCGGCAATCTGGTCCACCAAGCCGTCCGCGCCTTGCATCTTCGAGTCAGGCAACAGCGCCACCGATTTTACTTGCGACAGAATTCTAGCCGGCGCCACGAAGTCATTTTCCAGCGAGTAGGAGAGCCACCGCAGCGCGTAACCGTTTCCCTCCGCATAATACCAAGCCGTGACTTTGGAGCCGATGGCGACTTTCTGGGTAAAATCGTCCTGCGTTGAAATCGTTACCTGCTTCAGGTCCGTTCCCTGAACTGTAACCGAATTCGGAGTTACCGCGGCGGCCGTTCCATAGATCACTAGAAACGAAGAGCCGCTGGGCGCCGCGCGCATCCCGGCGGCGCTGGCCAGCCACACCAGGATGCCGAGGGCCAGCCGGCGCGCCACCTTGGCGCGAGCTGCCCGCAAGAATTCGATCCACCGCAGTCGGTCCAACCCCATCACAAAATCCTCAGTGGAATTCCGCCCAGTAACGGCCCACGTAGAGCCGCGCCGCCGCCTCACCGCTCCACAACACTTGCAGCGGCCGCGGCTGCTTCAACTTCTCATCTCTTGCCGCCGGACAGCTCGCGAGATGCATCCCCGCCTGATCGTAGAACCTGAATTCCGCTGCGCCCGAACCGGCCGGAACGGGCTTGATGAGTCCGAAGCCATAGCTTCCGGTATTAAACGGATGTCCGCAGATTTCGACTTTGCCCTCCGCAATCATCATGCCGATATACTTCTGCTGCACCTGCGAAGAATATCCACTGGTGTCAAGCAGCGCGAAAAGCACGCGCGATCCTGCCGGGGTTTTGATCAAAACCGCATTGCGCTTTTCAACCGGTATGGCAAGGGCCTCAAGAACGAAGTCGCGCGGCGTGGCAGCGTCAAAAGTCTCACCGGTAATCTTCTGGAAACCGGCTTGGGCTCGAAGCCGTGCGGACGGCAGTACGGACAATCCTAGCGCCAGAATCGCAAGACACGAGGCGGTCAAGGCTGTCAGCACCTGGCGGCTGAGTCTTTGGATCGATTCCGGTCGCAGGGACTTCTTCATCGCTGGCCTCTCATCGGCAACGGCTTCTAGCCAAACGCGTGTTCGAGTCTATCAGCCCACGCCACAACGTGAACACCACAAGATGCGCCGGCTGATTACCAATTATAGTGAGGCCCAATGTTGTAGCGGCGGTGTCCGACCCCGGTTTTCCCGGCGCTCCCCGCCTGGCGGCGCGGCAGGCGCCGAGCGCCGCTACAGAGAAGGCTGTCACCACCATTAGCAATCCTCAATAGGATTTCGCGCCGTCCGGCCAGAACCATCTCTTCAGCCGCGCGAAATCCAGCCGATCTTCAGGTCCTACAATCTTGCCGCCCGGCTTTGCCGCCACCGTCTCATTCCCAACTACGAAGCTGATCCGGTAAAGCTCGGCAAAAGGGAAAGGCTGAGCGGAGGCGCCCTGGCCACCCACCACCTCCGAGCCGCGCCGTACGTTATCCATCAACCGGCAGGGATGAAGAATGTGATAGGGATTGCGTAACATTTCACCCCCGTGCTCGCAGGCCGCCACAAGCTGTGTGGCGACGACTTCCGGCGAGATCCCCAGCATCAGGTTGGGACCGTTCATCTGATGCCACATTTCCGTTTCAACCAGCATGACAGGGGGCCGTTTCTGTAGTGTGAGATACTGCTGGAGCGTATCCACCACCAGGTAATGCGTCCCGATATGCGTGGTGTTGTAATCATCATCGTGGGGAGCAAAGACCATGTCCGGGTTGAGCTTCTCTAAAATCTCCCGAAGAACCTCCATTTTGCGGAACCAGCGCACCGTCCGGTTCTTGCGCGTCAGCGGGTTGACATCCTCAAGACCGTGGGGTGTGTCCGGCACCACCAGGCCAAAACCGATCGCCTGGCACGCGGACTGAAGCTCGCCCAGGCGGCGTTCCCTCTGGCTCTCATCGCGGCCCAGCGTCACCGCCACCACGGTGACACGGGCGCCTGTTTCAAGCTGCAGGCGCAAGGCCAGCGCGCCGCTCAGCGATTCATCATCAGGATGCGGAGCGCAGTAGGCGATGCGCACCGGCCTGCGCTTTGCGGGAATCTTAGCAGCCAACTGGGGCGAAGGCTGGGAAGGGCCCAGTGGAATCTTGAGGCCGCCGTTGACTTGGCTTAAAAATCCATGCAAATAGCCGAGCCATTGACGATGACGGTCTTTCCAGATCCTTTCAGCGTTCAACGGCACGCCACACCTCCAGACGAAACGATCCGATGCCCTCCTATCTTAATCAAGAAAGGCTCCAAAGCAACTGGTGCGGCGGTCTATGCCTGCCCTGGAAGGGCCCGCCGGTCTCGACGGCGGCC
>JBOGKI010000602.1:0-3043 GCA_050745605.1 Terriglobia bacterium
GGCGTACCCCGCATCAGAACTCTTACTCTCATCCACCGAGGAGGACACCATCGCATGAAACGCAAGATAATCTACTGGTTGAGTACCGGTCTGGTGGCCGCGCTCGCGCTCTTTGCCGCGTTCACGTACCTGTCGGGCCGTCCTCAGGCCGTTCAGGGATTTGCCCACGTGGGATACTCCCAGCAACTGCGCATTATTCTCGGGGTCGCCAAGCTTCTGGGCGCTATCACTCTTGTTGTCCCCGGCTGCCGAAGCTCAAAGAGTGGGCGTATGCCGGATTCACATTCGCCTGGATCTCGGCATTTTTCGCGCATTATCTGGCCAAGGACGGTCCGGTAGCGTTCATGCCGCTGATGCTGCTTGTACTCCTGTTCGTCTCTTACGTGACCCAGCCGCCAGATCGCCGGTGGCCGCCTCACGCCGCGGTGGCGTAATTAGAGTCACGAGTTACGATACGGAGACTCGTCGCTCGGGTTTGCCGGGCGCCTGAGATGCACTGTAGGGGCTGGGCTTGCCCTGCCCGATTTGGTTATCGCGCCAGCAAGCTCGCCCGCCCACAGCGGCAGCAAGCTACCGCACTACCAAATCCTCGCGCCGGCGTCCGGCAGCGCCGAGACGGGCTCTGCATCAGCCAGACTGAACCACCAGCCACACATCATCTAACCTATCCGCGGTGCGGCTCAAGATATGGTAAAATCTCTGATGATCTTGGCAGCCCGTTTTCAGGAAAGGCTCAAGGAAATAATGCCGAAAGTTGGAATGGTCAGCCTGGGATGCCCCAAAAACCTGGTGGATAGCGAAGTGATGTTGGGCGTTCTGGCGCGAAATGGATATGAGGTCACGCCGCGCGCCGAGGATGCGGACGTGATTGTGGTGAACACCTGCAGCTTCATCGAGCCCGCAAAACGGGAATCGATCGACACCATCCTGGAAATGGCGGAGCACAAACGGACCGGTTCCGCCCGCAAACTGGTGGTGGCCGGATGCCTGGTGGAGCGCTATCGCCGCCAGATTCTGGAAGAGATTCCCGAAATAGATTTCGTCATCGGCACCAATGAGCTCGAACGTGTGCTCGCGGCCTGCGATCTCGAGAATGGCGGCCGGGAATCAACCGTCGCAGCGGACCCCTACCTCTATCACGAGCTGACTCCAAGAGTTCTTTCCACTCCTTCTTACTCGGCCTATATCAAGATCGCCGAAGGCTGTGACCATCCGTGCTCGTTCTGCGTGATCCCGCAAATGCGCGGCAACTTCCGGTCGCGGCGCTTTGAATCCGTGATCCGCGAGGCCCAGAGCCTTGCCGCGCAAGGGGCGCGGGAGATCATCCTGGTGGGACAGGATAATACCAGCTATGGTGAAGACTTGGGCCTGCGCAACGGGCTGGCAATGCTTCTCCGCGAAATGGGCAAGATCGAAGACCTGGTTTGGTTGCGCTTTCTCTATTGCTACCCCAACCGGGTGACGGACGCCTTGATCCACGCCGTGGCGGAGACTGCGAAGGCCGTCAAGTATTTCGATATCCCGTTGCAGCACGCCAGCCGGTCCGTATTAAAAGCTATGCGCCGCGGTTCGAGCGGCGAGCATTTCCTTCACGTGCTCGAAAGGATCCGCTCGGCTATGCCGGAAGCCGCATTGCGAACGTCGATGATTGTGGGATTTCCGGGTGAGACAGAGCAGGACTTTGAAACACTGCTCGAGTTCGTTGACGCGGCTCAATTCGATCATCTCGGCGTGTTCCTTTACTCCAATGAGGAGACCAGCGCATCCTTTGCATTGCCTGGGCAGGTTCCCGCCGTGGAAGCCCGTCAACGCCAGCGCCAACTTCTGGCCTTGCAGAAGAGGATTTCCCGACGCAAATTACGGAAATGGGTGGGCCGCTGCGTCCCGGTGTTGGTTGAGGGCCGGTCTGAAGAGACGGAATTGCTCTTCCAGGGCCGCATGGCATCGCAAGCCCCAGGCATCGACGGCCGGGTGTTGATCAACGACTTCGAGGGTTCAGAACCCCGGCCAGGTGAATATCGCTGGGCCGCGATCACGGCGTCCCACGATTACGATGTGGTGGCCAAGCTCGAAGCCGGTTACTTCGCTGAAGCCGTTCCCAGGCCCTTTGGGTTCGGAACCGGTTCGCCACTGATTCAGATTCAACCTCTGGTGAATGCCGAAGATCGCCATGCGCTGTCCCCTCTGTAAGCGTGAAACGGTATACGAAGGGAATCCCTTCCGGCCCTTTTGCAGCGAGCGCTGCAAAATGATCGATCTGGACAACTGGCTTTCGGGGAGATACCGAATTTCCAAACCCGTCCATGAGGGTGAAGAGGAAGCTGCTCCTCTCCGAATTGAAGATCCGGACGGGACCAGCCTTGACTGACCGGCGGCCCGGGGCTGCGGTGCGGATCGCTACCTGTTGGCCGGTGGGCTTTCTTCCCATAGCTCCCGGCACTGGTGGCTCGGCGATTGGCGTGGCGCTGGTTTACGGCCTGTCGAGACTGCTGGCAGGAAGCTGGCATTTCCGCCCGGCTTTGGGCGCGCTGGTTGTGGGCGTCTTCTTCTTGGGCGTCTGGACGGCGGGAGAATCCGAGGCATTCTTCGGAATTGCAGACCCAGCGCACGTGGTGATTGACGAAGTGGCGGGCCAGATGATTGCATTCCTGGCGGGACCGCATGACGGATGGCCGTGGCTGCTGGCAGGTTTTGTGCTCTTCAGGTTCTTCGATGTGATAAAACCGTTCCCCGCGCGGCGGGCGGAACACTTGCGGGCGGGATGGGGGATTATGACAGATGATGTGATCGCCGGCGTTTACGCCGCCGTCGTCATGTTTCTGCTTGGATGCTTGACCTGATGAATTTTTGGAAGAGGAGAGAAAGGATAGTGCCATCCATGGCCAAGCCGAGTTCGCTAGCCGGAAAGCCTCAAATTGAGCAGGTGGCGCCCCGGGCCGCGATCCCCGGAGGCGAGATTGCGGTTCGAGGCAGCGGCTTCGTGCAGAACGGTTCCAGCCGTCCCAAGGTCCGTTTTGGCGACCAGTCCGCGAGCCTCCTGATG
>JBOGKI010000603.1:0-3039 GCA_050745605.1 Terriglobia bacterium
GAGCCGATTCGCCTTTCCGCTGCGAATCGTTCTGAGCAAAACGAAGAGGCTCACGGTAAACTCCGCGAAGGAGCTCGGGGTAAACTCGGCTAAAATAGGTGCGAGAGTTGGAGGTGACCATGAAAAGGCCCGGGGAATCTGCCTCTGCATTCATCGACGAGAAGATCAAGGAACTTGGGGACTGGCGCGGGAAGACCCTCGCTCATGTCCGTCAGCTCATCCACGATGCCGACCCCGACATCCAGGAGGAGTGGAAATGGGTGAAGCCGGCGTCGCCCGGCACCCCCGTCTGGTCCCATGACGGCATCGTCTGCACAGGGGAATCGTACAAGCAGGTCGTGAAGCTCACCTTTGCTCGCGGAGCCTCCATCCAAGACCCGAAGAAGCTCTTCAATTCCAGCCTGGAAGGGAACACGCGGCGTGCGATCGACCTCCGCGAAGGGGAGAAGATCAACGAAGCTGCCTTTAAGCAACTCATCCGCGCCGCGGTGGCGGCCAACTCCGCAGCGCGCGCTCAACGGGCAGCCAAGAAGAAGTAAGCCCGGCTCTCAGGGGTATGACGTACGAACGGCCTTGCGCAACCGAAGGGGAGTTATGGGACGTCGGCCGGAGCTGGCGGATCCCTCCCACGAGCGTCATCCTACCCGAGCATCGTGCATGTTCTCGGATACCCGCTATATTTCCTTACGATCATCGGGCGAGAAGAAGGATCTATAAGAAGTCGAGTTGAGGGCGTCCGCTCGCCTGGGTTGCACAAAGGACCGTTTTTGAGACGGTCACACCCCAAACTGCCGCAAATGATGGTCAAGATGTTTGTACATTAGGATCGCCCACTCCTCCGGCGTCATCTTCCCAAAGAAACTATGCGGATTCTTCGTACACCCCGCCGCCCCTCCCGCCGCAAATTTGTCAATCAATCCCCATAACCGCTCCCGTTCCTTGCCCAAATCTCGTTCGTCCGCCACAATCAGGCTCTTCGCCGTCGGCGAATTCTTCCGTAGTGGGTCTTCGTTCCGAAACACCATCGGCTTCACCAGCCGCCCCATCAGACGTGCGGGTAGCGCTCCCTTTTCGGGCACCACTTCTCCCACCGCCCACTGCATACTCACCGAGCAATGTGCCAGCATCCGCGCCGCCGTCATCTTGCCCCAGCGCCTCTCACTTTGCTGCTCCAATTTTCCCAGCCGGGTCTTTACCTGATTCGCCACCGTCGCATCGAACAGGTTCTTCATACTCACATGCCTCCCTTCAATGAGAATAACCAAGAGCCCGTGTCGGAAGGGTCATTGTTCTGCGGTTCACCAATTGAATATCCGATAGGTGCAGTTTCGCAAAGGACCCTATTTGAAACGCTGAATCCCGCAGGACTTGAAGATTGTCGCCGTAATAAAGGTGGTTGGTCATGTCGGGTTTTAGGCGAATTGCAACCGCTTGAGTTTCAGCCGTTCGCGCTGAACGTGGGCGAGGTCGTACCGCGCCTGTTGCACAAGCCAACCTTCCTCGGTGCCGCCGAAAACCTTCGACAACCTCACGGCCATTTCGGGGGATATGCCGCGCTTCCCGTTCACCAGTTCCGAAAGGGTGTTGCGGGTGACGCCGAGAGCTTCGGCGGCGTCCGTAATCGTCAAGCCTAAAGGCTCGATGCACTCCCGCAAAACAACGCCTCCGGGGTGCGGTGGGTTTTTCATGATCATGGGTCGTTCTCCCTGTCTAGTGATAATCGACATAATCAACATCCTCGGCGTGGCCCTCGGCAAAACGGAAAATCACCCGCCAGTTAGCCCGGACGGTCACGGCCCAAAAGCCTTTTCATCGGGCCTTGAGCGGATGCAACCGGAAACCCGGCATGTCCATATCGGCCACGGCGCGGGCCGCGTCGAGCCGCGTGAGAATATCCCGAAGTTTAACGACGTGTTCAGCAGACACCCCGCGCGGTTCGTCGTCTTCGTCAAGGCGTCCTAGCCCCTTGTGCGGAGCGGGCGCCGGCCACAGCTACATCGAGGCTGTGAGCCCTCTTGGGGCGTTCACCTCAGGGCTTGCAGGAGAAGCCCGAAGGGGGCGTGTAGGGACTCGCCTGCCCCAGCTCGTTGGCGAGGAGGTTCAACTTGCACCCGAGGATGTTGTTGGTAATCTCCTCCAAGGTCACAGAAGCCTCCGCCAACGAAGTGGCTTCCGCCGCCGCCGCGGTCGCCGCCGCCGCCGCGGTCGCCGCCGCCTGCGCCGCGGCTGACGCCGCCGCCGCGGAGGTCGTCGCCGCCTGCGCTGTGCTCAAAGCCGAGGTGGCCGTCGAGTTCGAGGAGCTGGCTTTGCCCACGGCTACGGCGCCCAGAATCACTCCGGTACCGCCCGCCGCGAGTTCGACAACCCGCCAGGTGTGGTCGGACCCACCGCCGCCCGCCGGGGGAGCACCGGCGTTGGCGGCCGGCCCACCTTGCGGAAATCCCGAGGTTCTTGGCCGGATGCAGAGTGACTTTCCTTGCGCCAACTCCACGGCGTGGCCATCTCCTGCCACGCGGAGCGAGCCCTCCTTGGCCGTCACCAAAATCACTCCATTCGACATGGCGACTTCACCCAATGATTTGTATCCCACCACAGGTTGCACCTCAACTTTACCGGCCATCACCCGCACCGCGCCTCCCACTGCCGGATGATAAATGGCGACATTCCCGGATTCCAGCAGCACCGCGATCCCGTTCGAGTCCCGAAGAAAGGCCACTTCGGTCTGACGGCCGAAAGCCATCCGGCTGCCACGCTCCAACGCGATCACCGCGGCTCCGTCCTTCACCTGTAAGCGATCGCCGCTGAAGATGACCGTGTCCGACAACAGCGCCTGCCCGCCTACGCTCGCATTCAAACTCCCCGCCACGGAACCAATCGCCGCCGAGCCTGCACGGGCCGGCGAGGGCCCCAACCCAGCAAAAGTCATGAGCCATACCACGACTGTGGTAAACAGTAGTTTCGTCATTATCGAACGTTCTCCTTTCATCACTTCAAAGGTATTGCCGGCTGCACGGCGCGCACCGGCGAACCGGCCAGGTT
>JBOGKI010000604.1:0-3034 GCA_050745605.1 Terriglobia bacterium
TCCCTAACCTTCTGAAGCAGGACGCCTCTTTCAGTATCGACCGTTTTGGCCAGGACGCCGTTCAGCTCCGCTTTCGCGTTACCAATCTCGGCGCTCCCGATCCGCAAGAAAAAAGCCGGTCAGAAACTACACCGGCGCTCCGATTCCTTTCCAGCGATCCCACGGACGACGGGCTGATGGTGGACGTAAGGACCGACGATGGATTTGATCCGGTCCCGAACTTTTTCAAGGCCATCATTTGGAGCCTTCTGCTGTTTGTGGCGCTCCCGGCCGTCGTGATCTTCGGAATTTACTGGCTCATCTGGAGATAGCAGGCCTCCGGGCATCGAGCGGGCATCCCACCAGTTAACACGAAGGCGTGGAGTGGGGTTAGCGTCCTGCTTGGTGTATGCTGTGGACATGAGCCTGGAGCAAGCGATCAAGGAGAGCGCGCTGGGGATCGGTTTCGACCTGATCGGCGTTGCCCCGCTCGAGGTGGGCCAGGACCTGGATTTTGCGCGCCACTGGGTAGAGCAGGGACGAGGCGGGGAAATGAATTACCTTCGCGATCCCAAGCGCCACGACCCGCGCCAAGTCTTGCCCTCCGCCCGGTCCGTGGTTTGTGCCGGGTTGGTCTACAACTCTCCTTTGCCTTACTCCACCGAAGTGCACACCTTTCCCAAGCAGCTTTCGCCAGAAGGCGCGGCCCCATCTCAGGATTTTCAGTCACCGGCTGAATGTCCAGGCGGCATCCTAAGCCAGCCTCCAGTACAAACCGGCTGGATCTCACGCTACGCCTGGGGCAGAGACTACCACAAGGTGATGAAAGGAAAACTGGAAGCCTTGCGGACCGCGATGCAGCGCCTGGCGCCGGGTGTCGAGACCCGGGTTTACGTCGATACGGGGCCGATGGTGGAGCGGGCTTTTGCGCGATTCTCCGGCATCGGATGGATGGGTAAGAACACCTGCTTGATCAACCAGGAAAAGGGATCCTGGTTTTTCCTCGGAGTCATCCTCACCAACCTCGTGCTCCGCCCCGATCTTCCCGCGTTCGACCGCTGCGGTTCCTGCCGGCGCTGTATCGAAGCGTGCCCCACGGGCGCCTTGGATCAGCCTTATGCCATGGACGCTTCGCGCTGCATTGCCTACTTCACAATTGAGCTCAAGGGATCTATCCCGCTGGAATTCCGCCCGGCGATGGGCGTGAACGTCTTCGGCTGCGATATCTGCCAGGATGTCTGCCCCTGGAATGCGCCGCGGGACGATCCCGAAGCCATTCACAAGGACCCGGAGGTAGCCCGGCATCCCCGCCCGCTAAAGCGCCTAGGGCGCGGCGCGGCCCAGACTACCATTCCCGAATTTCATCCCCGGCGTGTGCGAGCGGGCACGCATGAGTCCACTAGCGCCGAGGAGTTCTCTCTCTTTAACCCGCCTCTCGCCGCGCTTGCATCGATGACCGAAGAAGAGTTTCGGCTGAATTTCAAGAATTCGCCCATGCAGCGAGCCAAATTTCAGGGTTTCATCCGCAACGCATGCATTGCCCTGGGTAATTCCAGAAACCGTGACCTACTTCCGGCCATCAAACCCTGGGCGGTGCATCAGAACCCGGTGATCCGCGAGCACGCCCAGTGGGCGCTCGCGCAGATTGAGAAATCGAATCCGCCAGCCGATCGTGGCATATAATGGAGTAGTACGGAAGAGTTGAAAAATCGGCAGCTTGGGCCGAGTGTTGGCCGGCAGACGACTCGCGCCGGACTTCCAGGCTGACCTGGAGATCTTAAATTAGGAGGTTGCTATGTCATCTTCACCCACCACCCAAGGAGCTTCGATGCCGTTCACGCTGCCGCCGCTCCCTTACGCCGCGGACGCTCTTGAACCTTCAATTGACAAGACGACCATGGAGATTCACCACGGAAAGCACCACGGCGGCTACGTCACGAATCTGAACAAAGCTTTGGAATCCGCCCCGCAACTGGCCGGCAAGAGCATTGAAGAATTACTGGCCAGCAATTGCGCCATCGTGCCGGAAAACATCCGCACGGCGGTTCGCAACAACGGAGGCGGCCATATCAATCACTCCATGTTCTGGCAGATCATGGCGCCCAAGGCGGGCGGAAATCCGCAGGGCAAGATTGCTGATGCCATCAAAGCCACCTTCGGGAGCCTTGACCAGTTCAAGGAGAAGTTTACAGCCACTGCCACCACCCGTTTTGGATCAGGATGGGCGTGGCTGGTGAAGGAACCGTCGGGCAAGCTGGAGCTTGTGTCCACCCCCAACCAGGACAGTCCGGTGATGGAGGGCAAGCACCCCATCCTGGGACTGGACGTGTGGGAACATGCCTACTATCTGAAGTATCAGAACCGCCGCGCGGACTACATTGCCGCGTGGTGGAATGTGGTCAATTGGCCGGAGATTGAGAAACGCCTCGTGGGCGCTAAGTAAAACGGCACGAACGCTTTCGCTGCTCCGGTGCAAAAACCGCGGTGCATCCCGCCAACGGGAGGCCGCGGTTTTTGAATTTTTGAAGCAGGTGGAGCGTCTTCCCCCAGAATCCCGGCAGTGGCTGCAACGGCGGCCGGAGTTTGCCCTGGCAGGGACCGTCGATTGAGAGGGTGGCGCCTTGCAGCGGCGAGGGTTCAACCGCCGCTAAAGAAGCCAAGCGGCACGACTCTCAAAATGTGCTTGATTTCTGTGCGATACTATGCTACCATTAACTCGTAAGATACGCCTTAACCATTTCCGTCCGGCCGGACTTCACCCCCTCGCACGGCCCCAAGGAATCCATCGATGTGGGATCGGCGCGCATGCTCCAGGAATGGTAGGCCGGCACGCTTTTTGTGCAGGCGGCTTTTGCGTCTTGTGCGATGTGCCGGCGAAGAGCCTCAGACCTTCTGGAAACCGAAGGTCTGAGCCACGAGACTGCCCATGAAATAAAAAAATGATTCTTAGGGGATCAAACCCATAAATAACTGAAAACACAATGAAACTCGAGGAACAAACCCATTCAAACACTGCTGTCCGGCTATAACTCGAATAGAGTCAATTGATTATCTG
>JBOGKI010000605.1:0-3023 GCA_050745605.1 Terriglobia bacterium
TTTTCTGGCCGGAGCCATCGCCGGCGCCAGCAGTAATATCCAGATGATTTTTTCGACTCTGTCCAGCATTGCGGATCAGGCGCTTTTCCTGACTGACCTGATCGATTTCTTCGCCATGCGCCCGACCGTCACATCGAAACCGAACGCGCTTCCCGCCCCGCGCCCCATCCGCCACGGTTTTGAATTCCGCGATGTCTCCTTCGTTTACCCTGGCACGTCTCGGCTCGTCCTCAAGGGATTGAACTTCCGGCTGGAACCGGGTGAGCGCATTGCCTTAATCGGGGAAAATGGCCAGGGCAAAACCACCATCGTTAAGCTCCTCACGCGCCTCTACGATCCCAGCGGGGGACAAATCCTGCTGGATGGATTCGACCTCCGCGAGTACAAGTTGGAGGATCTATGCAGCCAGATCGCCGTCATTTTCCAGGATTTCATGCGCTATGACCTGACGGCGGCTGAAAACATTGCCGTCGGTCAGATTCAGGAGCAGGAGAACCGTCCCAGGATTGAGGCGGCGGCTCGGAAGAGCCTTGCGCACAAAGTCGTTTCCAGGCTCCCTTCGGGCTACGAGCAGATGCTGGGCCGGCGGTTTGAAGGGGGCGTGGACCTCTCCGGCGGAGAGTGGCAAAAGATGGCATTGGCGCGAGCCTACCTTCGCGATGCGCAGGTCCTGATTCTCGATGAACCCACCGCCGCGCTCGATGCACGAGCCGAGCATGAGGTATTTGAACGTTTTGCCGAGCTAACCGCGGGCAAAATGGCATTGCTCATCTCCCACCGGTTTTCCACAGTGAGGATGGCAGATCGTATTCTGGTCCTTGAAAATGGAAAAATTGCCGAAGACGGCAATCATGCCCAGTTAGTCGCCCAGGGTGGGCGTTACTCGGAAATGTTCGAGCTACAGGCCGCAAACTACAGGTAATACGCGAAATGGCGGAAGACTTCACATCGGAGTCGCAACCTTCCAGGGAAGCCCCGCCCCTACCTCCATCTGCTCCGCCCTGGGTTGGCGCTCAGGCAGAAGGTCCCGTCCCGGATCTTGAAACCGAGCAGAGACTCCGTGATGAAGCTTCAAACCAAGCGAGCCAATGGAAGCTCGCCCCCAAACGGAAGCCTTGCCCCGCCATAAAGGTCAAATGGCGCAAGGCCAAAGCATCCATGGAACAAGCGATCCAGGATATCCGAAAGGTTTCTTCCGGTCCGCAACAGTCCTCTGATCCCGAGCGTTGGCTCGTTGAGAACCAAAGGTTACTGCGGTCTGCATTCCGGGAGACCGGGCGGCTGGCTGCGGTTAGCCAGCATCTTCCTCAGGTACAGATCGAAGAAGACGAATACGGCAGAGAGCCGCGCAGTTATTTGGCCTCGGTCGCTTTTCTCCGGGCCGTGGCTTACGTCTTTAACGACCATGCCTTCGAGGTCTTCTTCAACGCCGCCCAGAAAAGAGATTCATTTGAGATCGGCGAGTTGTGGGCCCTCCGGCCGCTCATGCAGCTCGTCTTGCTTGAGGAGATTGCGGCCTCAGCGGCGTGCCCGGGCCGTGGCGCCCGTTCGGACGGGGTGTCCACACGCAGCCATCAAGTCATGGAAATTCCGCTTTCGCGGTTGATCCTCAGCTTGCGTCAAGTCGCTGATGCAAATTGGGAAGACTTGACCGAACAATCGAGCGAGACAGAACGGCTCCTGCGCCAGGATCCCGCCGGTGCATATTCCTGTATGGATTATGAGAGCCGCAACCTCTACCGGGGGGTTGTGCAGGAGATGGCTTCCCACTCCAGGGATGGGGAGCTGGAAGTTGCCCGGAAGGCTATTGTCTGTGCTCAAGCCGCACAGATTGAATGGAGTTCAGAGTCTCGCCAAGCAAGGCGTCGCCGCCACGTGGGCTACTATCTGGTGGACAAAGGCCGGCCCGTCCTGGAGCGCGAGATCGGCTACCGGCCACCGCTTTCCAGGCAAATCCAGCGGGCGATCCGGCAAGGACCCGGACCAGAAATATTCTATCTGGTGGGAATTGAGTTGGTGACATTGGCCATCATCGCCTTTATTCTCAGCGGCCTCCGGACCGATGTGCCGCTTTTTGCGACGCTGTTATTCCTATTGATTCCAGCCACCGAGTCAGCCATTGGGGTGATGAATCAATTGGTATCTTTCCTCTTGCCGCCCCGCCCGCTGCCCAAATTGGATTTCTCTCGCGGCGTTCCGGAAGACTGCACCACCGTGGTGGCGGTTCCCACGCTGCTCATCAGCGAGCCACAAGTCCGCCAGATGGTTCGTGATCTTGAAATCCGCTATCTGGGTAACCGCGATGTGAACCTCCATTTTGCCCTCCTCACCGATTCACCGGATTCTGCCAAGGTGTCGGATGATCAGGACGCTTTGGTGGATCTCTGTTCTGAGTTGGTAACGGCATTGAATGAGAGATACCCGGCGTGGGTGGGCGGGCGCTTCTTCCATCTTCATCGCCATCGGACTTACAACGCGAGCCAAGGCGCGTGGATGGGCTGGGAGCGCAAGCGCGGAAAGCTGCTGGACTTCAATAACCTGCTACGGGGGGGATTCGACAGTTTCCCGGTCAAGATCGGCGATCTCTCCCTTCTTCCCAAAGTCCGATACGTCATCACGCTGGACGCCGACACGCAATTGCCCAGAGAGTCCGCATACCGGCTGGTGGGGGCCATCGCTCATCCCCTGAACTGCGCGGTGATTGACCCGGCCACGAACACGGTGGCGGAAGGTTACGGCATCCTTCAGCCCAGGGTTGGGATCAGTGTCCGGTCGGCGAACCGGTCGCGCTTAGCCCATATCTACTCCGGGCAGACCGGGTTCGATATTTATACACGGGCAACCTCGAACGTCTATCAGGACCTTGCGGGCGAAGGCAGCTTCACCGGCAAGGGTATTTACGAAGTGGATGTCTTTCAGCGCGTGCTCTCCAAGCGATTTCCGGTGAATTCGATCTTGAGCCACGACCTGATCGAAGGAGCGTACGCGCGCGCCGGCCTGATTTCAGACGTTGAGGTGATCGA
>JBOGKI010000606.1:0-3020 GCA_050745605.1 Terriglobia bacterium
GCGTATCTCATCCCTCAGCGCCACGCCGGCTAGAATCAGGGCCATGATTGATGTTGTCGAAAGCGGGGTGGCGCAGACTTCCGCAGTTCAGGAAGTCTGCGGCTGGTCCGATGCCCCCACGAAACCCGCAGACCTTCGGATAACGCAAGGTCCACGCTACCACAAGCGGAACCTGTCATTCTGACGAGCGAAGCGAGGAAGAATCTCGCTCGTTCTTGACAACGCTAGAAGCGGATTTTTCGCTACGCCTTGCGTGACAGAGCCTGAACGTTTTTCAACAAACTGCCTGGACTTTCACTCAGGCGCCTACAGCAAAAAACGACGCAGGCGCTACCCGCGGTCAATCAAAAGCCGATTGACCGTGACTCGTGATTCCCTGTCCAGATGGTTTTTCCCGAAGTGTCGATGTAAGTGCAATGGGGATCCCACACTTCCGCAAGTCCGTTGGAGAACCCGAACGCAGTGTCGAAGCGTGGAGGTATTACGACGCGCCCTTTCTTATTGATGAACCCCCACTTTGAACCAATTTTTATGGCGGCAAGCCCTTCTCTGAATACGCCGATCGGTCTAACGAAGGGGCCGCTATCTGCGAACTGGGGCGCGATTACAACCTTGCCAGAGGGCTCAATGTATCCCCACTTTCCATGCAGTTCCACGGCGCCGAGGCCGTCAAAGAATGTCCAAGCGCTTTCAAACTTGGGTGGAACAACGAAATCACCCTTTTTATTGATATAGCCCCATTTTTTTCCGACCCTCACAGGCGACGGGCCTCCATGGAAACCACTGCATTCATCGAAGCGAAATCCAATAACAACCTCATTCCCTCTGTTTATGAAGCCGCACTTCGCGCCCCGCCACACATCCGCCAATCCCTCGCTAAACCCCCAGGTAAGGTCATACTGAGGAACTATCACCTCGCGCCCGCGATGGTCGACGAAGCCCCACTTGCTGGCGAGATCTACCGCTGCAAGGCCCTCGTCGAAACTTTGAACCTGATCGTAGCGGGGCTTGACGACAAAGCGCCCCCTTCTGTCAATGAACCCCCATTTGTCGCCAACCTCGATTTCGGCCCGCCCCTCCGAAAACGCCCGTGCATACTGAAATCGCATGGGGATCACCAGCTTGCCCGTCTTGTCGATAAAGCCGGCATTGCCGATGGTTCCGGGCCTGCTGCTTAGCGAAACCGATGCCAATCCTTCTGTAAAGTCCCAAGCAAGTGCGTATTTCGGGGGGATCACTACTCGACCTGAACGGTCGATGTACCCATACTTGTCTCCCACTTGAATAACGAAGCGCGTCGTTGACCGCTCATGGCTGCCAAAAGCAGCGCCAGCGAAAAGAACAGCCACGAGGAAACAACGGGTCGAGGAGATAAAGGGTAGTTTAGACATCGGCGCCTTTGATTTACCGTTCCTGCTGGCGGATGATAGAAACCCGTGTCAGTTGCACAAACGCTACAGGGAAGGTACAACCTCATCAGAAATGCCGAGATTCTTCCTCGCTTCGCTCGGCAGAATGACAGGTCCCGCTCTTGGTGCCGGAGACCGTCGATTTTCAGAAGGTTTGCAGGTTTTCGCCGCGGCGTCGGACTACGCTTCTTTCAGGCGCCACCATCGAAAAGCGACGTAGGCGCCACCCGCGAATTGCAAGGGATGAGCCGATACACCAGGAAGTGGGCTCCCACAAGCTGCGGGTCGCCGTGTGACCCCTAATGAGGGTTGCAGAATTTAGTGACGTTGTCGCGTAGCGCCGGCATCTTGCCGGCCTTGAGCAAGTAGCGCGGACCTGCGCTTGTCAGGTCCGCGGTTCGTCCTGTGTTCGGGCGGAAAAGCCGCGGACCGCAAGATCGGCGGTCCGCGCTACCTAGTGGGCGACGCCATTCCCGGGAACGGGGGAATGCGTGCGGAATCGCAGACACGCCAGAGTGCTGCGCGTCTGCGCCAGCCGCCCGGCAGTCAGGCGAGGATCATGCGCATAGGCTGCAGTTCGCGGGTAAACGGATTGAGGATCAACCCCAGTTCTTCGAGCGTGACCACGCCAAGGAGCGCCTCGTCACCCCCTTCCCCCAAGAGCACGGGAGTAGACCGTTCTCCCTGGGGAAGGGTAATGCGACATTCGGAAACCTTCCGTTCCACCAGGGTGCCATCGGCAAGGCTACATTTGATCGAGTGCATGGGTTTTAACCCAATCGCGCGCCAAGCCTTACGGGGCAGCAACGTGTACATGGCGCCGCTGACTACCAGGAATTCGAGCGTGGCTTGTTTTCCCGTGGGGCCGGTCACCATCCCTGCAATTTTGATGAGTCCCATACGGCTCCTTTCGGAACATCTGATGTGACGTTCGTCCCGTGACGGGCGACCCGGTCCTGCCGCCGAATGGCCAAACCTGCGTCCGGATCGGCTAGCAACTCGCGTAACTTCTCCTCAACAACCTCGCCGATGAGCGCCTTCAACTCTTCAGTAGAGAGGTCCTTGACCATGTGCATATTCCACTTGCTCCATCCCAATTATACGCTTGAACCGGAATTTTCATTATGCACTTTCCGCGGGTGGAGCTCGCGCTCACTTCCACCCTCATCGCCCTGCGCCAGCCCGCCTTCTGAAAGCCGACGGTCTTCGCCACCAGAACCGGGACCTGTCATTCTGACGAGCGAAGCGAGGAAGAATCTCGGCAGTGTCATCGCAGGCGACGCCTGGATTCCCGCCTGCGCGGGAATGAGCGTAGCGCCGGCATCCTGCCGGCAATCTGGCCGGCTGGAAGCCGGCACTACACCAGATTAGGACACCACCCCCTCAAACCGCTTGACACGGGCCATCGGCAGGGGTATTATTAATTGGTAGCTCCCCTCGCCTATCTAAATTCACTGGGACATCTATCGCCATGCTGAAACGCGGCCCGACAGCCGCCTATCTCGATTGTTCAATGACTTCGGCCGTTACCGTCGATCGCTGCCGCTTAATGCGCCCGATGACTGTGATCGACCGGCCGATTGAAAAGAAGACCCGGCTGCTGCCGGACAT
>JBOGKI010000607.1:0-3014 GCA_050745605.1 Terriglobia bacterium
ACTTGGGGCTTGCCGACGTGGTGAAGCCGACCAAGGTCCCGAACCTGGCGATCGCGCCCGCCAAAATTTCGCTCGCCAAACTTGAGCCCACGCTGATTGGACAATTCGACGCGCCTTATCGCTTGAAGGATGCACTCGCTTCCTGCCGCGATAGCTTCGATATCATCGTGATTGACACGCCGCCCGCCCTGGGCCTGATCACGGTGAATGCGCTGGTGGCCTCCACCCATCTGCTGGTCCCCATCCAGGCGGCGTATTACGCGATGGAGGGCACCGACGACCTGCTGGAGACGCTCGCCCGCATTCGTTCGCGGCCCAATCCGGAACTGGAGTTGCTGGGCGTGGTGATTACCCTCTTCGACAAACGCACCAATCTTGCGCGTGATATCCAGAAGCAGGTGCGGCAGGTTTTCGGCGATAAGGTTTTCAAAACCGTGGTCAACAAGAACGTGAGGCTCGAAGAGAGCCCTGCTTACAAGGAGACCATCTTCACCTTCGCCCCGGACTCCACCGGCGCGCAGGACTATCAGAAGCTGGCCCGGGAGGTCCTGCAACGTGTCCACTAGACGCATTGGCTTGCCCTTGACCGTGAAGATGAGGCACGACGCGCATTACGTCGAGGAAATCATCTCCCGCAGCGGCGCGGCCATCGGGCGCATGATCCCGATTGAGGATATTCAGCCGAATGCCGAGCAACCCCGCAAAGACGTGGGTGATTTGCAGGGACTCATCGAATCGGTTCGGGAGAAAGGCGTGCTGGAGCCGCTGCTGGTGCGCTTCATGCCCCAATCCTCGAAATATATGATCATCTCGGGCGAGCGGCGCTACCACGCGGCCATCGCCGCCGGGCTGCGCGAGCTGCCGTGCATCGAAAAGGATAGTAATGACGCCGAAACTCTGGAAATTGCCCTGATTGAAAACTTGCAGCGCAAGGACCTGACTCCGTTCGAAGAGGCGGACGGCTTGCAGTTGCTGGCCGGCCGATTTGGGTTGACGCACGAGGAAATTGCCAAGCGCATCGGCAAAGGACGGTCTTCTGTCACCGAGTCGCTGAGCTTGCGTGGCATCCCGGACGAGATCAAGGCGCTCTGCATTGAAGGCGGCGTGCTCTCGAAGTCGCAACTGCTGCAGGTGGCCCGGCAGGAAAGTGAACCGCGGATGAAGGACCTGGTACGCCGCTTCGCGGCGGGTGCAGTCAATCGGGACCAGGCGCGCGAGGAGCGGAATCCGGAAAAGAAGCCTGCAAATGCCAGTTTCCGCTTCGTCTCGCCCGCCAAGGAATTCAAGCTGAACCTGATCTTTCGCCGGAAGAATATTCACCCCCAGGATGTGATTGAAGCCCTCCGCCGCGTGATCGAGTCCCTCGAAAAGGGTGAAATGTAGCCGACTTTTTCAGCCCCAAGTATTCGTCCCGCCCTCTCGCGCTTCACACCGCGCCCGTCCTGTCCTAAACTGAAAACTGAGGACGCTTTCTGAATTCACGCCGGCTGTAGCGGCGCTCTGAGAGCGTCGTACAGACCGGCGGTCCCCGCTTCGCATCGGGGCAGACTCCGACCGCCGCTACAGAGATTGCGCCCGGAGCCATGCGGCAGTAGAAGCCCGCAGGACGGGCCGGAAGAGAGAAGGGAAATGCCGGAAATCACGGACGTCATCGTGGTAGGAGCTGGGCCGACGGGCCTTGCCTGCGGAATTGAAGTCAGCCGCAGCGGCTTGTCGTTGTTGATCCTTGAAAAAGGCTGCCTGGTGAATTCTCTCTTCAGCTATCCGCCGGGCATGACATTCTTCACCAGCAGGGAGCGGCTGGAGATTGGCGACCTGCCGTTGCCTAGCCTCAACGTCAAGCCCACTCGCGCCGAGGCTCTGGAATATTACCGGCGGGTGGCGGAGTACTTCCGATTGCCCGTTCACTATCAGGAGCGGATGATGGGGGCAGCGAGCCAGGACGGAATTTTCCGGGTGGAGACGCAAGACGTATGGCAACAGCCTCGGAGCTATGCAGCGCGGAACGTGATCCTGGCCACCGGCTACTACGATCTTCCGAATCGAATGGACATTCCCGGTGAAGACCTGCCCAACGTTTCCCATTATTATGGGGAGGCGCATGCGTTCTACGGCCGAAGAGTCGTGGTCATCGGCGGCGCGAACTCGGCGGCGGTGGCAGCGCTCGATCTGTGGCGCCACGGTGCGGAGGTCACGCTGATTCATCGCGAGCGGGAGCTCAGCAGCCATATTAAGTATTGGATCCGGCCCGACATCCTGAACCGCATTAAGGACGGCTCCATCCGGGCGCTCCTCGAATACCAAGTCAAGGAGTTTATCCCCCACGTGGTAATCGCGGAACGAACTTCGGGCGAGACGCTCCCCGTCGAGAGTGATTTTGTGTTCGCTCTCACGGGTTATCATCCCGATTTTGATCTCATCCGCTCCATGGGCGTTGAAATCGATCCTTCAACCATGCGGCCCGTGTGCAATCCAGAGACGCTGGAAAGCAATGTGCCGGGCCTCTACCTGGCGGGCGTCATCATTGCGGGTTTCGACACCAATGAAATCTTCATTGAAAATGGCCGGTTTCACGGCAAGCAGATTGTGGCGGACATTTTGCGGAAGGCGTCTCAAGTCCTGGAGGCAGAGGCCAGCCCGGGCAAGTCCGTGAACCAGTAAGGGCGGAAACAGGGGGGCAGGGAACTCATAGAGTGGACCCCAATTTTAAGACCACCGAATAAGATAAGAGTGGGCGGGGTTGGAGGGTCCATGGCAACGACGAGAAAGCAGCACGGCGCGAAGTTCAAAGCGCGGGTGGCGATCGAGGCGATCCGGGGCGAGAAGACGCTCAGTCAGCTCAGCTCGCAATTCGGGGTGCACGGGATGCAGATTGCATACTGGCGCAGGCTAGTCGTGGAGCAATTGCCGGTGCTGTTCGAGGACGGACGGCAGTAGAAGGAACGGGACGCCAATGTGGAGAAGGAAACCTTGTACGAGGAGATCGGGCGGCTGAAGATGGAGCTGGATTGGGT
>JBOGKI010000608.1:0-3011 GCA_050745605.1 Terriglobia bacterium
GCGTACCCATCAGTCTTGGGCGCCGGGGTTTTTTTTATGCAGGCGCGGGCTGATGAACCCGGTTTGATTGAACCGAAGTTTCAACGTGTCTCCTGCTCTTCCATTTTGAACCCCGGGAGTTTCGGCGGCGTTAAAACTCTTGAGTCATCCTCAGCCGGCGCTTAGCCTGAAATGTCGAATCGCGGTGTTCCGATCAGTTCGCCTCACTCTGGATTCTTTCGATTTCCACTCGCGCCCGCTCCTCTTCCGGGCCCTCCACTCTCTCAAAATAACCCAGCGCTTCCTGAAGATTGCCTTCGCGCTCATCGATGTATCCCATCGCCAGGTCCCGGTCGCTCGGGGACTTAAAATCAATCAGTTCCAGGCCAGGCGGTGGCAAATCGGGACGTAACGCCTCCAGGAAGCGAGTGTTGACCGGCACGGTGTTATAGGGCAGGGCATTGCCGTGTGGCGTTTCATACTCAAGGTAAGGGAAAAAGTCCGTCGATGCAAAGTCGGCGGGCAAACCGGAAATCCTGGACAGAGCGGAGAGCGCCCGTTGCATCGAGGGACCATACAGCATCAACTCGCCCAGCAGCGACATCATGCTGGGCACGTGAATGAAACCCAATTCCCGGCGGATGGCGGGCTCCGCCTCAAAGCTCTCGATCCTGTGGGCATCACACTGAAGCGGCGAGGACGAAGCAATCAACAAACCCTGTTCGTGGCCCATGAAGAACGCAACATGCGGAAACACCTGAGCTGCCGTATTCAGGATCACCAACAAGTCCTGAAGCCGCATATGATGGATCTGTACCCATTGCTGGAGCACGCCTGTGGACGTCAAATGTTGGCGGGCCAACTCGTAAAACTCCTGGTTGTACAGGTCGGCCTCACCGCTGATCCAGATGGAAGTGATTTCCAGGGTAATCAAGTCATAGCGTTGCTGGGAAAGAAGCAGATAATTCCGTCCGTCAGTAATAGAGAGCCTCACGCGCGGGTCACGGTCAAAAACCAATCCGTTGATATCCGGAAACCATCGCCGGGCGGCGTCCACCATGCTCGGCGCCAGTTCCACCGCATCGATCTGATGGAAGGGAAACAGTGAAACCACGCGCAACGTGTTACCTGTTCCCAGGCCGATTACCAAGGCGCGGTTAAAACTTCGCGTGAACAGAATCGGCGTCAGCGCAAACCGGACCTGTTCCCCTACCTCGCCGGTATTATTACCCTGAAACTTGCCGTTCGAAAGAAGCACGCGGTTGGGACCGGACTGCACCACGGACGTCAATCCTCCTTGGATGTCCTCATGAAAATAGTAGACCTGGTCAATGGCCCAGCCGCGGTCAAAATACACGTACGAACCTCGCGATAGTTTCTTGGCGTCCCATGTTCCGTGACTCACCCAAAGCAGCGCCAGCAGGCAAGCCGCGCCCGCAGCCAGAGCCCATTTCCTGGTCCGGCTGAGGGGAATCATTGCCAGCACAAAGCCCGCCCCTAAAATGATGTTGGCGGCGGCTGCGCCGCACAGGCTGGAAAGCGATCCGAAGCGCGAAATGAAGAAGAACCCGGCCACCACTGAGCCGGCAATTGCGCCCAGCGTATTCGCTGAGTAAATGCCACCCACGCTCGATCCCATTTTTTGGGCCGGGCCGCTAGCTAGATTCAACAGCAGCGGGAAGCTGATCCCCAGCAGCAACACCGGAACAATCAGCATGAAAAAAGCGCAGAAGAAGCGGAGAACCTCTCCCGCCACAAAATAGGTGCTTTGAAAATGCGCCAGCCACACAATCCGGTTGGAGACCGCGATTACCAGAAAAACTCCCTCCGCCACCAACTCCATGATCCGTTTCCAGAAAAGACGGTGGGCAAGAAATTCGGAATAGACCTTGTAGGCAATGTAAAACGCTCTGGGCGCCACGCAAATGGCAACCGCCATGAAGTCGATCCGCAAGGAGTTGCGAAGCCCCTGAGCAAATGCGTCCGGGATAAAGTTCCACAAGGGAATTGAAATGAAAATGACCAGGCCAGTAAAAAACTGGGAGAGGGCAAGAGCCGGCACCCAGAAATCTGGACGGCGCAAGCGGTGAGCCACAAAGTGAGCTCCCAAAGCCAACCCAACCAGGAAGGTAAACAGCATGGACCCAAAGGCATAAACCGTGTTGCCCACCAGGAAGGCGAGAATATGGGTCCAGATGACTTGGTAAGCCAGGCTTGTGGCGCCCGTCAAAAATGCCGCCGCCAGCAACAAAAGAACTGGGAATCGTGGATGTTGTTCGGGCGCGGGTAGGGGTCCCCGGGATTCCGGGATGGGATGCGGTTGAGAAAGCGCCTTCGGCTCCCGCGCCGAAAGGGCAACGAAGCCAAAGATCGAGAAGTTAATGGCGCAGGCAATCCCCAATGTCCACAAAACCCCCCAGCTCGGCATGAAGAAGTAAGTCGATGCCAGGGTTCCCGCCGCGGCTCCCCAGGTATTTACCGCGTAGAGCCGGTCAATGTCGCAGAGGAAATCCGTTTGGTGGGCGCTGACGTACCGTGCCAGAACCGGCAGCGTGCCGCCCATGAGCGCGGCAGGCGCGGCGATCACCGCAGCGGCCAAAAAGAAACGCACCGCCAGCAGTCCACCTGGCCCAAAGTGAAATGCATGGTCCGCGCCCACGTAAGCCTGCGTGGTGAAGGCCAATAAGCGGGGAATGAAAATCCCGTAAATCCCCACCAGCAGCTCAAGGGTTCCGTAAATCCAGACGCTGGGGCGCCGCCGGTCCACCCACCTCCCGAAGGCATAGGCGCCCAGCGCCAACCCTCCAAGGAACGCCGCCAGCACGGTGCTGACGGCCTGCGCAGTATTGCCAAAGGTGTAGGTCAACAGACGGGTGAAGATGGTTTCAAACACCAGGCTCGAAACGCCCGAAAAGAAAAAAAGGACAGGCAGAGACCGCAAGAGCCGTTGCGGCGAGAGGATCGGGGATATCTGATCTTCAGTCGGCATCGGTCGATTACTTCGGCGGCATTATTATAACAGTATATATTTC
>JBOGKI010000609.1:0-3002 GCA_050745605.1 Terriglobia bacterium
GGATTAATGGCCTCGCCGCCGGGTTGAATTTCCTGGATGATGCCATTCTTGTCGATCAGGAACGTGACGCGCTTGGCGAGGCGGACCACGGGGATCAGTACGCCGTATTCGCGGCTCACAGTTCTCTTGGGGTCGCTGAGGACGGGATAGGTGAGGCCGAGGGACTCCGCGAAGGCTTTGTTCTTGGCGGGACTATCGACACTGATGCCGATCACTTGTGTGCCAGCCTTCTCAAATTGGGCGATATCAGCCTGATACGCCTTGAGCTCCTTGGTTCAACCTGAGGTGAAAGCCTTGATGTAGAAAGCCAGCACCACGCCTTTCCTTCCCAAGAAATCGCTCAGTTTGATGGTGCGCCCGTTCTGGTCAATCAGAGAGAAGTCCGGGGCGTGCGCGCCCACTTTGAGTGAGGCGGCGCGGGAATGCGTCAACCAGAGGAAACAAACGAAGATGAATGCCACCACGATCAGCATCCAAACCTTCCGCACCCTGGGGCTCCTTCTAATTTCGTCGAACTCAAGCCCGCATTATAAACCCGGCGCGGCTAAATCCTATCGAATTGTTGACTACGGGCCGCCAAAAACTTGACGGCGACTCTTTCATTCCTATCTGCACCTACGTCGTGACGGCTGATTGTTTCGAGACTTTGTGAACCGCAACAAATAAATACTTGACATTGATATGCTAATATTGTATGATATTAAAATGAGTAATTTATGCGTGATATTACCTTCTCGTCGTTTCGGACACCGACGATGAACCAGCGGTGGCGGGGTTAAGTGGCGTCATGACCTGAAGTCGCCCTGCCACCTAGCACCTTTAGATCAAATCTATCACCATGAAATCAATACGCTTGGCAAACTTATTTTAATGTTGATTATATGAAACTAAGCTTTCATCACATGCATCTAAGGACAGTGAGCGGTAAAAACAACGGAAAGATATGGACGGAGGTAAGAAAACATGGCTACTATTGTACGTTGGGAACCTTTTCGCGACCTGCTTACCACGCAGGATCGTTTTAACCGGTTGTTTAATGATACATTCGCGCGTGCCTTCGGCGGTGGTGATTCCGGCGAGGAGTCAGGAACTAGAAGCTGGGCGCCAGCCGTAGACGTCTTGGAAAATGACCAGAACGTGGTGCTGAAGGCGGATTTGCCTGGAGTTGATCCGAAGGATGTGGAGATTCGCATTCAGGACAACACGCTGACCCTGAAGGGCGAGCGAAAGTTCGAAAAAGACGTGAAGGAGGGCAACTACCAGGTAGTGGAGCGCTCATACGGCAGCTTCTTCCGCGGTTTCTCGCTGCCCGCTTACATCAATTCTGAAAATGTCACGGCCGACTACAAGGATGGCCTGTTGACTCTGACCCTGCCGAAGCGCGAGGAAGCCAAGCCCAAAGTGATTAAGCTGAACGAGGCGACCAAGGCTATCGGCGCCAGCAAATAAGGGACAACCCCGGCGGCGGATGCCGCCTAGAAATTGTGAAGGCCGCGGCTCAATCCCATTGAGGCGCGGCCTTTTTTTTCAGCGTACAATCAGTCTTGAAAATCCAGGTGGGGAACTGCATCATGGCCACTCGATTTGACAAATTCACCATTAAGGCTCAGGAATCGCTCGAAGCTATGCAGGCCATTGCCGGCCGCTATGGCAACCAACAGATGGAGCCGGTCCATTTGCTCCTGGCGCTGGTTGAGCAGCAGGAGGGGGTTGTTCCGGCGATCCTAACGCGCTTGGGAATCTCAGGCGCAACACTCACTCGGGACTTGGAGAGGGCGATCGAATCCCTACCCAAGATTGGGGGTTCGGCGGATCATTATCTTTCACCGGCCTTGAAGGAGACTCTGGATCAAGCCTTCAAAGAGGCGGAGCCTTTCCGCGATGATTTCGTTTCCACGGAACACCTGTTGCTTGCGCTCACTCAGCGTAAGGAAGATCCGGGGGCGCGAATTTTGGCGCGGCTGGGCGTGACCCATGATGCCATCCTGAAGGCGCTGGTGGCGGTCCGCGGCACGCAGCGGGTGACGGACCAGAATCCTGAAAGCAAGTTCCAGGCACTCGATCGCTTCACCAAGGACCTGACGGACCTCGCCCGTCGGGGCAAGCTCGATCCGGTGATTGGCCGCGACGATGAAGTCCGGCGCGTGATCCAGGTGCTCTCCCGCCGAACCAAGAACAATCCAGTGCTGATTGGTGAGCCGGGCGTGGGTAAGACGGCGATTGTGGAGGGCATCGCGCAGCGTATTGTGGCTGGTGACGTGCCGGAGTCGCTGAAATCGAAGCGATTGATCCAGCTTGATCTGGGCGCCATGGTGGCGGGATCGAAGTACCGGGGCGAATTCGAAGACCGGTTGAAGGCGGTGCTAAAGGAGATTGCAGAATCGAGCGGGCAGGTGATCCTGTTCATTGACGAGCTGCATACGCTGGTGGGTGCCGGGAGCGCCGAAGGCTCCATGGATGCTTCAAACATGCTGAAGCCGGCATTGGCACGGGGCGAACTGCGCTGCATTGGCGCCACCACGCTGAACGAGTACAAGAAATACATTGAGAAGGACGCAGCGCTCGAGCGGCGCTTCCAGCCGGTGATGGTGGGGCAGCCGAGCGTCGAGGACACCATTGCCATTCTGCGCGGCCTGAAGGAACGGTACGAAATCCATCACGGCGTGCGCATCAAGGATTCCGCGATTGTAGCCGCTGCGGTGCTTTCGAACCGCTACATTTCGGACCGATTTCTTCCCGACAAGGCTATTGACTTGATTGATGAAGCAGCGAGTAGCCTGCGCATTGAGATTGATTCGATGCCGGCGGAGATTGACCAGATCGAACGCCGCCTGACGCAGCTTGAAATTGAGCGGCAAGCGCTGATCAAGGAAGACGATGCGGCGTCACAAGAGCGCCTGGGAAAATTGCAGGCCGAACTCTCCGGGCTGCGCGAGAAATCTGACCAGTTGAAGCTGCGCTGGAAGGCGGAGAAGGAAGTCATCACCCGCATTCGGCAGCTC
>JBOGKI010000610.1:0-2992 GCA_050745605.1 Terriglobia bacterium
GTGCTCGGAGTGTGGGCGTCCGGCGCCGGGCTATGACCAACTGGAGGCACCGGAATCGACCCACAGATTCTGCGGAGGAGGCGAAAATAGGAGGACGTTGCAAGGAAAGGTTTGAGTTATCACGGATCATAGTTCGTGTCACTTGGAGGACGTTGGAGCAGCTTGTAAGTCATTCATTCTACAAGGGAGGAGTTTACAGTCGGATCAGGGCTCGTGTCACTAAGTGCGTCAAGGTTACAATGGTTGCTGGAAGCGAACACTGAAAATAATGGGGTTAGCAGATTTGAGTGGGAAAGAGATTGTAACCTGACCACCAGAAACGATGCTACCGACCTGTAAATATATGAACAGATAGCAGGTTATCCATTGTAACCTGGCTGAGGTAGAAGCCGAATAGCGAGGGAAGTTTGTAACCTTGGCCTGTAAGTGATTGTAACGCAGTTTTTTGAAAAGATAGTGGCGCGACGCCCAGCGATCTCGGCCCGAACGCCGCGCCGTTGTACACCGGGCCATTCAGCTTCGAGTGACTTCGGGCGGTCCAGAAGAACTGGAGTCGCTGAAGACTACCCGGCCATCCTTATCGAGTCGGGCATCAAAATTAGAGGTCATAGACTCTATCTCACAGTCGTGGAGCAACTTTAGAGTTAGAGCTGCGCGCTTCATCTCGAAGTCCGCGCGGGCAACCCGGTAACACCGCTCTGCCGAAACATACGCGAGCAGCTCGGCCTGAGTGATCGTCGGTAAATCATGGATATCTTGTGGAATGAGTAGCGGATCGGGTAACTGACGCAGAGGCGGGTTTTTGGCCCGCTTTGGTATGCTAGATTTAGCCTTCATGGGAGACTACCTCCTTTGTGGGTTAGGGGCCGCCCGGAGTTCATGCTCCCAGCGGTCCCGATTTACAGCAAAACCTTTTTTCCTCTACACCGCTTTCCTGAGCGTGGGGAAGTAGCGCACCGCGCCCTCCAACGCCTCGATCCCCCGCTTCGCCCTTTGGGAAGCCGCAATTTCATTGGCATTTTCAAGCAAGGCCTCCGCGAATCCGGGCGAGCCTCCTACCAGCTTCCAAAGCAGCGCGAACTCTCCATCAGCCACTTCGTATCCCATGGAGCTGAGAACCTCGCGCAACTCAGCCTCGCGCAGCGGGCGTTGATCGAAGCGAACTCTGATTCGGCGAAACAAGCGTTCGTGCTGGCTGTTAAGCTTCTCGGTCAAAACCTCATTCCCGACCAGAAGAATAGGCAATCGGGCATCGTCCCAGAAATCGCGCAGCATCTCGAAGCAGTCCATACGGAGCCGGTCGGCTTCGTCCACGATCAGCAAATAGGGACGGTCGCGAACTCTTTCCACGATCCGACCGTAGAGGTCTGAAGCGCGCATCCAGTTACGCCCGTGGGTATTCCATTTTTCGCCAGGCGCGAGGCCCATTGCGTGGAGCATGGTGTACCGAGTGGTGATGCTCTTACAGCGAAGCACCAGATGCTCGAAGGCCAGAGTGCGCTCCGCATAATCGACGGCGGTGCTCTTCCCGGTGCCGGTCGGCGCGGTAAAAGTGATGATCCAGCGTTTCGCCCAAGCGCGCGCCGCCAGGGCTGACAAATTCTTGATGACCGAGTTCACCAGCACGCTCCCGGCGGCTTGCGGTATTTCAGCGAGGCTAGCGGACATTGCCCCTATCTCCCTTCGATGGCCCGCTCCACGATGCGGGCCAGCTCATCACGTTTGCCATTGGGCGGCTTGAATTTCAAAAGACGCTCCATCCATCGCAGCTCTTCGCGGGTCAAGATATTGCGCAACACTGCGGACGCCGCGAGCTGGGCATCACCTTGAGCGAGCAAAGTGGCGAACTGGATGCTGCCGAGCCGCTGAGAGGATTCACGCTTCCCTTCGGGAGATTCGTGAAGCAGCTTCGCGCGTTCTTCCGGGAAGAACATGCCCCGCTTCTGCAGTTCAGCGATCAGCTCGGGGCGGGCATGAAGAGCGCGGCGAACGATCTCGTACATAAAAGACTCTCAGGGCTCCAGGTCCGCGAAGTCCATGGCCCGGACTCGTTTCTGATAGCGGTTGTTTTCCATCAGGTACTCAAGGCTCGAAATCTCACTTCCTGGAGGCAGAGCAGGAGCTTTCTGGGCGGCGATGAACTTCGATGGATGAATGATGTCGGCGGCTTTTGGCGTTTCCGGCTGAGAGCCGACAACTGAGAAGTGGCGAAGCGGGTTAGAGAGGTCATGTGGGAAACCGGGCTGAGCTACGCTCGAGCCTTTCGAGAAGTTCTCCACTCCGATCCGAAATTGGATCAGAGATATCACGCTGCTCACACGCCGCTCGATCCTCCGTAAACCGGCGAAGTGGAGTGTTTTAACAGAGGGCTTGATGAATCCTTTTGAATCTCTGGAACGCAGAAAAGGCTACTCTCTGCGAAGCCAGTCTAGCTGGCGCAAGCAGTGGAGTTTGGAAGAACAGGCGAAGCGGATCGCTCTCCTGGTGAAAATCTGTGAAGAGAACATCGTCAAGCACCAAAAAGCCGTCGCGGACATGACCGCTGCCGCCGCAAGGAGTCCCAGTTTTTATCCCTTCCGGCTCGATGAGGCGCTCAGAGAGTTGGAGGAAGAGAAGCGAAAGCTGCCGGTTTACAAAAAGCAGCTCGCCTCTTTTCAATCCGAGATCGCGGCGTTAGTCAAGCCGACTCATGCGAAGGCCGCCGAGCGCGTGAAGCATCAGGCACAGCTCTGCAAGCTCGCCAGCCAGCGGCTTGACCAGGACCGGCTGATAGGCCGCATGGTGACTAAGCTGCGGCGACTTTTGGAGCAGCGGCAGGACCTGACCTCTGACATGCACGCCGCCGCGTCTGCAATCGAACTGGAGACCGGTTCCGACAATCTGGATGAGAAACGATTTGATGCGCTCGATTCGCTTCCAGCCGACATGGTGAGTGAGACCGAACGGTGGCGGCTTGGTTTGCCGGGGAGCAGCGGGACGTGAAGGCTTACAC